>NZ_JBFUHK010000010.1:0-134173 GCF_056402435.1 Rahnella sp. P4_A8
CATTAAAGCAGCGCTGGATGGCGGCGCGACACTTGAAAGCTTCCTGATCGCGCGCTGACCTCACGGCTGATGTGCTGCGCTTTTCTGCCCCGCTTTTTAGCCGGGCAGAAAAACGTACTTCACCGCCAGTTTTTATTCTGCTGTTCCCCCTTTTAAAAATTCTCGCGTTTCTGGGGATTTTTTCCTTTTCATTACTCTCCGTCATTGTTCTTAAGGTAAGCTTAAGTCTGCACAAGTAAGGTTAACGTCTCTTCGTTTACCGGAACTTCTATGCGTACCCGATATTCTTTCGTTCAAATTATGCTCCACTGGCTGGTGTTTGTGTTAGTCGTACTGACCTATGCCACGATGGATATAAAAGGGTGGTTTGCAAAAGGCACTCCAGCGAGGGAGTTATTAGCCCTTACGCATTACAGCCTGGGATTTTGCGTATTATTCCTGATGTGTATGCGTCTGTTTGTTCGCGCAATGTATGTCACGCCGCCGGTTAAACCCGCGTTGCCGCGCTGGCAGCATTATTTGTCAGGTTCGGCTCATGTACTTATATATCTGATGTTTTTAAGCTTGCCGGTGCTGGGCATCTTGTCACGTTATTATGGCGGCCATGACTGGACGATGTTTAACATCCTTATGCCTAAAAGTGTTTTTCCGGATCTCCCTTTACAGAAACAGTTTAAAACGCTGCATGAATGGCTCGCGAACGCCGGGTATTATCTTATCGGATTACATGCTCTGGCTGCCCTCTGGCATCACTATCGCCGGCGCGATAACACGCTAATCCGGATGTTACCTTCGCGAAAATAGCCCGCGGGTGCGTGGGTCTGAGAAACCGTTGCCAGTTTCTGGTATCAACGGAGCGATTAACGTGACGGAAGGAACAATGATGATATCCAGTGCGAGGGGGCATATTGCCTGCTAATAAATGCGGCAGTATCCTAAAGCCCTTCTAATCAAAAGGATATTGAAATGGATACTATTGAAGAGCTAAACGGAACGTACTTTTATCACGGCCACGCCAATCTGARTAATCAAGAGTTATTTGGTCTAATTTTTATTGAAAGCTTATCAAATCACCTCGGGTTAGATACTACGGCTACAGTTCTCATTATTACAGGGCAGCCTTACATTCCGGTTCCGGGCAAGATGGTAACTGCAATACCGGGAACAAGCGTGGCGTCAAAGCTATCGAGGGCCCTTTTAAAGCAAGCGAAACTGCCCTTTGGCCTTAAAGCGTGGACGCCGGTTGGTAAGTCGTTCAATACCTTGACTATGCGAAAAACCACAAAATGGGCTGCACTGATAGATAGATATGTCCCCTTTGTTGGATATGCAATGGCGGTCATATTAATCCAGCAGGTGGCCGCCGAAACCAGATCAAAATATAATTTAATAGCCCGTCCAGAAGATCGTATTGCATGGACATACTTTTAATGGAAGAAAAAGTCTTATCAATGTTCCGCGAGGAAATACCTGGCTACTACGATTTCGATTTGAAAAGAGAGGTTCCGCTTGAGTTTGATACCGAGCTACAAGATTTTGCTCCAGGTGATGATTTCGTATATGCCCTCGAAGCTTATGAAAAAACCTTTAAAGTGGACCTGTCAGTCGTAAATTGGTCCTTCTACTTTCCCTGGGAAAACCTTCCGTTTTTCACTCGCTGGTTTAAGGTTAAGCGTAAGGACATAGAAAAGACCAGAAAGCCCTTAACTGTAAGAATGTTCGCAGAATCGGCTAAGGCGGGTAGATGGCTTTATGATTAAGGGGCTTTAGCCCCTTTTTTAATCATGCGGTTTGGCGATCATTCCACGAGTCAGCAAAGATAATGTTCCCATCATTATGCTTCCAGGTGATTTTCTCGTAACGCAACTCAACAGTTTCCATATGATTTTCATTCGGATTGCTGGCTGCGGCCATTGCTGGTGTAATCGAAACGATACGCACCTTTTCCAACAGCATGTTGAAATACTCCACTTCCTGACCAGCATCATTTATCCGATACCATTTGATTTCAGCTGAAGCAAGGCATTGACCCGTTGCCACTGCCTTGTAGATGTATGGGCTGGACGAATCGAACTCTTTAACCACAAGCAATGGTGAGTGCATACGTGTACCCGTCACTTTGCCCGTAGCGTTATCAGTGGGAATCATTAAGTTGTGGTGAAAACCTCGAACCTCGATACTGTATTCCCGATGTTTGACATCCACACCGCCTTTAATCAGTGCACCGCCGTCGTCTTTAAGCCATAAATATGCCGGGATTGCCATTTCCGAAAATTCCTTTTTAAAAGTGAGGCTTCAAATTATTCCTTTGTTCAGCCAGGCACAATTAGCGACTGTTGTAATAGACTGATTTTCAGATGTTTATTATTCATGGCGGGTTATCATTGGGATGAATGTTGAATGCGCCCGTTCAGCATTTTAACTTGCATAAACAGGCGCAAAAACTTTACTGTTTTACGCCGTTCTTCTGATAAACACACAAATGCGTATACGCCGCCTGTAACAGCGGAATAGTAATCCCCACACGCGTTGCGCGCTCAACCAGATCGCCAATAATCTGCTCAGCTTCGATGGGGTAACCCTGCATCATATCGCGGTACATGGAGGAGGTCTGCGGCGAGCTTTTATCGGTTACCGCTTCCCTGACTTTTGCCACGGCAGCGGCGCGTTCCGCGTAGCCAAAGGCTTTCATGGTGGTCAGCGCTTCGGTGACGATGGCATTCGCAAACTCCGTCCCGCCCGGCGCAGAAGCCACTTGGCCGATATTGCCGCGCATGGTGCAGGTGATCGCGCCGAAGCTCGAGAGCAGCAGCCATTTCTCCCACAAATCCGTGATAATCGTTTCAGACAGCACGGCGTCGATATCGGCACGTTGAAATGCCTCGTCGACTTTCAGAATACGTTCGGTTTTTTCGCCGGAGAGTTCACCGTAAATAATCTGATGCATTGGCGTCATCTGGTGAATATGTCCGTCAGTATCCAGCGTCGCGTTGATTTTACATAAGCCGCCGATCAGGGCGTGTTCACCGAAACGCAGACTCAGCGTCTCCATATGTTTCATCCCGTTAAGTACCGGCATCACCATGGTGTTTTCACCGACAACCGGTGCGATATCTTTCATTGCCGCTTCCAGCCCGAAACTTTTTACAGTCAGTAAAATCAGATCATAAGGCCCGGTCAGCTGCGATGCCTGTAAGACATTGGGCTGGAAATGGAAATCACCGTGCGGACTGTGAATCGTCAGCCCGTTTTGCTCAACCACAAGCGCGCGTTTTTCACGTAAAAGAAACGTCACATCCTGCCCGGCCTGCGCCAGCCGCGCACCAAAATATCCGCCGGTCGCGCCAGCTCCCACCACTAAAATTCTCATGCGTTATCCTTTTTTATCAAGACATTCAGAAACCCTGTGTTTGTTTAAACTACGGGAGGAGGGCGGCAGGGATCAAGAGCCATGATGAATGAGGGATTTTTGAAGATTTTGCCGCGTGATACTATGCCCCATCACTATTTCAACAAGGAGCACTGAATGGCAGGTTATCAGCCTCCGTACAGTATCACACCGCAGATCCTCAACCGGGTTGTGGACGTCGGGGAATTGCTGGGGCGTTGGGCTGCGCATGCTGAACAGTCATCTGTGCTGCTGCGAAAAGAAAACCGTATCCGCACGATTCAGGCTTCACTTGCTATCGAACACAACAGCCTGTCGACACCGCAGGTGACCGCCATTATGGAAGGCAAACGCGTGCTGGCGCCGCAAAAAGATATTCAGGAAGTGCGTAACGCCATTCTGACGTACGAACAGTTACCGGCATTGAAAAGTCATCGTCTTGAGGATGTTCTGAAAGCTCACCAGACGCTGATGCTCGGACTGGTGGATGCGCCCGGCCACCTGCGCAGCGGCAATGTGGGTGTGTATCGTGACAATCGGCTGATTCATATGGCACCACCGGCCGGGCAACTCCCGCGTCTGATGTCAGATTTGCTGAACTGGCTGAAGGAAACGGATATCCACCCGCTCATCGCCAGTTCGATTTTCCATTATGAGTTTGAATTTATTCACCCGTTTGCCGACGGTAACGGCAGAATGGGGCGCTTATGGCAGACGCTGATCCTCAGCCAGTGGCGTTCAGAGCTCGCCTGGCTGCCGGTAGAAACGCTGATCCATAATCAGCAGCAGGATTACTACCGCATTCTTGGCGAATGCGATCGTGCCAGTGACTGCACGGCATTTATCAGTTTTATGCTCGATAAACTGGCGGAAGCATTACGTGAAGGCATTGAAACGCAATCCTCACACTGAACGTCAATGACTCATTCGACACCCCCCGCCCGAAGACGGGGGAGTTACACCGCTATTTCCCCCGCGCCAGAACCTTGCGGTACAGCACCGGCAGTGAAATCACCACGATCAACATCGCACCGACAATCACCGACATCACGATGCCCGGCACATTCAGCAGACTGAGGCCGAAAGTCAGCAGCCCCATCAGAAACGCGGCAATAATTACGCCGGTCATGCTGCCGGAACCACCGAGCACGCTGACACCGCCGAGCACGGCCATGGTAATCACGCTCAGTTCCCATCCGAGAGCCAGTGTTGGCCGCGTACTGCCGAGGCGTGACGTCAGCAAAACGGCCGCCAGTCCGGACATCACGCCGACCAGCACGAACAGCGTCAGATTATGGCGTTTCACGTTAATCCCGGAGTACCACGCGGCGACCGGATTGTTGCCGATGGCATAGGTGCGGCGTCCAAAGTTAGTTTTGTGCAGCAGGAAATAAAACACCGCGCCCAGCACCAGGAACAGCGCGAATTCAAACGACAATGGCCCCCAGACATAGCCCTGACCAAACCACGCGAAACTGGCGGGATATTTATTCAGCGACTGATCGCCGAGCAGCACGTAGGTGATGCCACGGAACAAGCTCATGGTGCCGATGGTAATCACGATAGACGACAAATTCAGCCGGGTGACCAGCAGGCCGTTAATCAGCCCGCACAACAGGCCGACGCTCAATCCGACACCCACCAGCGCCGGTGTTGGCAAACCGGCCTGCGCGCAGAATCCCATAATGGTGGAACTCAGCGCCATGGTTGAAGCGACCGACAAATCGATTTCCCGGGCGATAATCAGCATCGCCATCGGCAGCACAATGATGGCTTTTTCGGTGAAGTTAAACGTTGCGTCCGACAGGTTCCATATATTGAGGAAATACGGCGAGGCGAACGCATTCACCACAAATACCAGCAGCGTCACCAGCAGTAAAAATCCTTCCCAGCACATCAGGCGGCGGAAAAACGGCGTGACAGCCATGGTGGTGTTTTCTCCGGCAGCGGAGTGCGGCGTGTTGCGCGACGTTAAGGTCTTGTTCATGATCTTACCCCGGTTTCAGTTCGCACAGGCTGGACGGCGGGAGAGTGGCGCAGAATCAGCCGTCCTTTACGTTTGTTGGCGCGTTCGTTGAGGATGACGGCAATCACAATCACGCTGCCAGAAATCGCCATCTGCCAGAACGGCGACACTTCAATCACCGGCAGGGCATTGTTGATGACGCCGAGGAACAGCGCGCCCAGCAGGCAACCGACCACCGAGCCGATGCCGCCCATGGTGCTGATCCCGCCAATGACGCAGGCTGCAACAATTTGTAATTCAAAGCCGTTGGCGACGTCCACGTAAGCCACGGCGAAGCGTGAGATCCACAGATAGCCGCAGAAACCCGCCAGCGCGCCGGAAAGGCAGAAGCTGACGAACTGCATTTTGCCTGCGTTGATGCCGGTGTAATACGCCGCCGTGGCGTTGCCGCCAGCCGTGTAAAGTGCGCGTCCGGTCCGGCTGTAACGCAGGAAATACGCCACCAGAATCAGCGCGGCAATCGCACACCAGCCAAGCAGCGGCAGACCAATAAAGGTGGCGCGTGGCAGACTGAGGAATTCCGGGCTCATCTGATGGGCATTGATCCAGCCGCCGTTTGAGAGCAGGAAGATAATGCCGCGATAAATGCTCATGGTGCCGAGCGTCACCACAATCGGCGGAATACCGACTTTCCACACCAGGAGGCCATTAATCGCCCCCATCACCAGCCCGAGTACGGTTGCCAGTAACACCAGTGACCACACCGGAATATCCGGATGATGGAAGTTAATCAGCGCGACGATCATGCCTGTCAGCGCCAGATTGGCGGCCATCGACAAATCGATACCTTTGGTCAGCAAAACCATCATCTGCCCGAGCGCCAGGATGATCAGAATCGAGGTATCGTTAAACATCTCCAGCAGGTTTCCGGCACCGATAAACTCCGGCGAGCGCACGCCGACGCCCAGCACCATCAGCACTATCACCACCGCCAGCAGCAGCTCGCGGTATTTCAGCAGGTTTCTGATCATGCTGCCTCCTCGCCCGCGCCGCTGGCGGCACTGACAATCATTTCTGCGCTGGCTTCACCGGCGTTGAATTCGGCGACCATCAGTCCTTCATGCATCACAATGATGCGATCGGCCATGCCCATGACTTCCGGTAATTCGGAAGACACCATAATCACTGCCAGCCCGCGCCCGACCAGTTCAGACATAAACTGATGCACTGCCGCTTTCGAGCCGATATCAATGCCTTTGGTCGGTTCATCGAGAATGATGATGTCCGGTTTGGTCGCCAGCCATTTGGCGATCACCACTTTCTGCTGATTTCCGCCCGACAGCGTGCCGACGGCCTGTTTCCAGCTTGACGCTTTCACCTGCAACCGTCTGGCGTAATCATCGGCCAGCGCCCACTCTTTTTTGTCGTTGAGCACGCCGCGCGGATTAAGCTGGCTGAGCTGTGGCAGGCTGATGTTCTGGCTGATGGGCAAATCAATAATCGCGCCTTGTTTCTGGCGCTCTTCCGGCACATACACAATCCCCGCGCGGATGGCCTGAGAAGGGCGGGAAAAATGCTGTTCTTTGCCGTTGATCAGAATTTTGCCGCCGTTCGGTTGCGTGACGCCAAATAACGCCTGCATCAGTTCGGTTCTTCCCGCACCGACCAGCCCGTAAAAACCGAGGATTTCGCCTTTGCGCAGTGAGAAGTTAATGCCTGCGAATTCGGTCGGATGGCTGAGGTTTTGCACCTCGAGCACGGTGTCGCCCGGTTCGCAGTTCACTTTCGGGTAAGCCTGACTGACTTCGCGACCGATCATCATAGTCACCATTTGCTGTTCGCTGATGTCGCTGATTTTGCCGGAGCCGACATAGCTGCCGTCGCGCAAAACGGTGTAGTAATCGGAAATGGAGAAGATCTCGTCGAATTTGTGCGAGATAAACAGAATCGCTTTACCCTCCTGTTTCAGGCGTTCGACAATCTGATAAAACTCAACGATTTCATGCTGAGACAGGGCGGCGGTGGGTTCGTCGAGAATGACCACCTGCGCATCAAACGACAGCGCACGGGCGATGGCCACCATATGGCGCTGCGCGATGCTTAACTCTTTCAGAATGGCATGCGGATCAATGTTTACTTCCAGACGCGTCAGAATATCGCGTGCCTGCTGATGCATCGCCGGCCAGTTCAGACGTTTAAAAATGCCGCGGTAAAGATAGTGACCGACGAAGATATTCTCGGTCACGGAAAGCTCGTCAAACAGCACGGTTTCCTGATGAATGGCGGTGATGCCGATTTTGTGTGCGGATTCCGGATTCGGCAGTTTTATCGGAATGGCTTTATAGTGCAACTCGCCTTCTTCCGGCTGATAAATGCCGGTCATGACTTTCACCAGCGTCGATTTCCCCGCGCCGTTTTCGCCAATCAGGGCGGTTACTTTTCCCGGATACAAATCCACATGAACGTTATTTAACGCCCTGACACCCGGAAAGACTTTGCTGATGCCCTTCAATGACAACAACGGTGTCGCTGAATCACTCATGGAGTTTCCCCTGTCTGGCTAAGTACAACAAAACGGCTGAACGGTAACCCGGTCAGCCGCATTCAGGATCAGAAGATTTTAGAGAATTTATCGATGTTGCTGGCGTCGTAGACAAACGGTTCAGCCATTGCGCCGCTGCCGTCTGCATCGAGTTTCACTTTGCCTAAACGGCCCATGCTGGCTTCGGTTTTAGTGGCGGTGCCTTTCACCAAATCATCAGCCAGATAAGTGGCGGCGTAACCCAGATCAATCGGGTTCCAGATAGCAAAACTTTTGGTGGCGCCCGATTTTACTGCGCCCGCCATTTCAGACGGCAGCCCCAGTCCCGTTACATACACCTTGCCGATTTTGCCCTGATCTTTCACTGCCTGTGCGGCCGCCACGATACCCACGGAAGAAGGGGAAATAATCACTTTCAGGTCCGGATAGGATTTCAGCAGGCCAATGGTTTCGCGGTAGCTTTTATCTGACAGATCATCGCCATAAGCGACCGTTACCAGATTCACCGAAGGGTATTTCGGCAGCACTTTTTTCATTTCCGCAATCCACAGATTCTGGTTGGTAGAGGTTGGCGTGGCGCTCAGGATGGCTACATCGCCTTTTTCTACGTTCAGGGCTTTCAGCGCATCGGCGGCCAGTTTGACGTTGGTTTCGCCAATCAGCGCGTTGTTAGACGGATTAAGGTGGATCTGGCGGCCCTCTTTGGCGACACCGGAATCCCACGACACGACTTTAATGCCGCGTTGCATGGCTTTTTTCAGCACCGGCACCAGCGCATCCGGGTCATTGGCGGAGACAGCAATGGCATCGACGCCCTGGGCGATCAGGCCATTGAGCACTTCTATTTGCGCCTCGGCGGTGGTGGTGGTCGGGCCGGTATAAATCACTTTCACATCGCCCAGTTCTTTAGCTGCCTGCTGTGCGCCAACGTTTGCTGCTTCAAAAAAACCATTACCCAGCGATTTTGCTACCAGGGCGATTTTCACTTCTGCCGATGCCGCGCCTGCCAGCAGGATGCTGCTCGCCATCAGGGTAAGGCTCAGTACGTGTTTTAATTTCATTTTTTGTACTCCGCATAAGTCCGCATAAAGTTTAACGACCAAAAAGTTGCCGACGCGCCAGGCGCATGATCACGACTCTAGGAGGTTGCTGACAGCCTCACCTTTCCGCGAGTGCCAGTTCAGTGCGAACTATGGCAAAGACGCAAAGGTTTGAGCGAACAACCTCACAATTTGATAACAATCTTATTTCAGGCAGGCTAAACGGTCAGAAAAACACACATTACCGGTTTCAGAAGACCGCACTGAAATAAGGCATAAAGCTACGCAGTACGCCGGATTGCACCGGATTTCATCAGGCGGGAAATGTTTTGTTCAAAAGCGGCTGGCGGATCACAGTTTCAGCCCGATGGCTGCCCCGGCGGCGACTAAGATATTACGATAGTGTTAATAAGGAGTCGGAAATGACCGTGTTACGCAGTAGTGAGTATTTCCCCTCAGGAGATTTCCCGGTCGCCATTGAACCCCGTTATCCGCAGGAAACTTTTCCTGAACATCATCATCAGGATTTCAATGAAATTGTCCTGGTCGAGCAAGGTACCGGCACGCACGTTTTTAATGACCAGCCGCTGATCCTCAGCGCGGGGAGCGTCTGTTTTGTGCGTCACAGCGACCATCATCTTTATGAAGATACCGAAAACCTGCATCTGACCAACGTGCTGTATCGCAGCCCGAACGCGTTTCGTTTCCTTAATGGCGTCGGTGATTTATTGCCGCAGGAAGTGGACGGGGTGTATCCGGCGCACTGGCGCATCAGCCCGACTCAGATTGTGCAGGCCAAAACGCTGATTAATTTGCTGGCGCGACAACCCGCCACGCAATCGCCGGAATCTCAGGCTCAGCAGGAATTATATTTTATGCAGCTCTTATTATTGCTGCGCAAAGGCAGCCGTGATGTCGGATATCGCGGGCAGGGCGGTGATCTGAACAATGTTCTGGACTGGATGAATGAGCATTATGATGAGGAAATCGACTGGCCGGCACTGGCCGCGCAGTTCTCGATGTCGCTGCGTACCTTGCATCGTCAGATGAAACAACAAACCGGCTGCACGCCGCTCAATTACCTCAACCGCCTGCGTCTGCTCAATGCGCGCAACATGCTGCGTTTCAGCGACAGCCCGATCACCGAGATTGCCCACAACTGTGGTTTCTGCGACAGCAATTACTTCTCCACATTGTTTAAACGTGAATTTGGCTATGCACCCAGAAGTGTTCGTCAGTATCAGTAAGCGGAACCCTGTATTTTGCAAAATTGTTATGTCGGGCAGTCCGACCATGACATTTTTGCCATTTCTTAAAATTAAGTGGCAATCACGGAAAGGTAAAAACCAGACGGATAGAACAGGCTGTTAAAACTTCACAAAAAAGAACTTTTTTATTAACAACTCGTTCATCAACTCTATCCGTATTTTGGAGACCCTTACATGAGCACAGTTCAGAAACGTATGTACATCAACGGCGAGTTCGTTGAAAACACCGGCGGTAAGTGGATCGACGTTGTGAACCCGGCGACAGAACAGGTGATTTCGCAGATCCCTGAAGGCTCAGCAGAAGACGCCAGAAAAGCCATTGATGCAGCAGAAGCGGCGCAGCCGGGCTGGGAAGCGTTACCTGCGGTAGAGCGCGGCGTGTGGCTGCATAAAATTGCCGACGGTATTCGTGAGCGCGAAGCCGAACTGACGGAAACCATTATTGCGGAAGGCGGCAAAACCTACGGCCTGGCGCAAACCGAAGTACTGTTCACCGCCGACTACCTTGATTACATGGCGGAATGGGCACGCCGTTACGAAGGCGAAATCATTCAGAGTGACCGGCCAAATGAAAACATCTTTGTGTTCCGCAAAGCCATCGGCGTGACCACCGGTATTCTGCCGTGGAACTTCCCGTTCTTCCTGATCGCCCGTAAAGCCGCCCCGGCGCTGATCACCGGCAATACCATCGTCATCAAACCGAGTGAAATCACGCCAAACAACGCGGTGATTTTCGCGGAAATTATTCACAAAATTGGCCTGCCAAAAGGTGTGCTGAATATTGTCACCGGCTACGGCCCGACCGTCGGGCAGGAACTGGCGGCGAATCCTAAAGTCGGCATGGTCAGTCTGACCGGGAGCGTGGCTGCAGGTATCGCCACCATGACTGCGGCGGCACAGAACGTCACTAAAGTCTCACTGGAACTGGGCGGTAAAGCACCAGCCATCGTGATGAATGACGCCGATTTGGATCTGGCGGTGAAAGCCATCGTGAGCTCGCGCGTCATCAATACCGGGCAGGTGTGTAACTGCGCGGAGCGTGTTTACGTGCAGGAAGGCGTATACGACGAATTCATTTCGCGCATCAGCGAAGCGATGAAAAAAGTGACGTTCGGCAATACCGCCGAGCAAAAAGAGCTGGATATGGGGCCGCTGATCAGCGCGGCGGCATTGCAGCGTGTGGAAGATAAAGTGGCGAAAGCCGTGTCACAGGGCGCAAAAGTGCTGCTGGGCGGCAAACGTCATGGCGACAAAGGTTTCTTCTATCAGCCGACGGTGCTGGTGGATGTGAAGCAGGACATGCCGATCATGCATGAAGAAGTGTTTGGTCCGGTGCTGCCGGTCGCCACGTTCAAAACGCTGGATGAGGCGATTGCCATGGCAAACGACAGCGAATATGGCCTGACGTCATCGATTTACACCAGCAATATAAATACGGCGATGAAAGCGCTGAAACAACTGAAATTCGGCGAGACCTACATCAACCGTGAAAACTTCGAAGCCATGCAGGGCTTCCATGCGGGCTGGCGTAAGTCGGGCGTCGGTGGTGCCGACGGTAAACATGGCTTGCAGGAATATCTGCAAACGCATGTCGCGTACCTGCAGTTCCATTAATTAACACACTGTGGCCGGAGCAGGGGAACCTGACTCCGGTTTTGCTGACTTTCACCTGACAAGGAAACCCCATGAGCCGCAACGATTTCCTGACCGGCATTCGTCAGCATAAATTCATGCAAACGCTGTTCCCGCCACCGGCTGAAAAATCCCATCCGCAGCAAGAATTTGGCCGTGCGCTGACCCTGATGGGCGGTATCTGGGATGACCGGTTCCTGCGGGCACCGCAAAATGGCTACACCACGCTGAATGCCTATCTGCGCGGGTTATATCCGGCAGACTCGCTGTTTTGCTCCGCCACGCCGGAGATTATCGCAGAGAGGAGTCTCGACGCCCGTACTCAGGCGGCATCGCTGAAAGATGTTGATGTCGGCGTGGTCCGTGCCTGTTTTGGTGTCGCAGAAACCGGCGCCGTCTTTCTCAGTGATCCGCAACTTTGTGTGAACACCCTCAGCGCGATGGCTAAAAACCTGGTCGTGCTGCTCGACGTTAACCACATCATCGAACATCTGCATCTCGCCCACCGTCAGCCGCAACCTTTCAATGCCCGCTACACCATTATGGTCACCGGCCCGGCGGCGATGGCCGACAGCGAAAGTGCGCTGATGCTGGGTGCCAAAGGCGTCCAAAGCCTGCGGGTGATCGCGCTTTAAGTCCGAAAACCCACGGATCCTGCTGTACTCATCCCGCTTAAAATAACTCCTGTAAATAAAATAAATCCTATCTGATACAATCAGTAAACGGGTGCACAACGGGCGTGCCCTGACTTTTTACGGCAAGTGAGTGCGGCAACCATGAGCGTGATACAGAGCCTTATCAAACAAGCATTTGGAACCGGTAACAGCAACGAAGCAGCCACTTTCCTGGCCAGTGCGTGCAACCGGATGAAAGCCATGGATAAAACAACCATCGCCCGCGAAGTGGAAAGCGCGCTCAGAGGCATCAGTTTCAGCCGCGCCGAGACAGATAAGGCAAAAGTAAAAACTGTTTATAAAGACACCGCCGTCACGCTCGAAAAGCTCGCCTCACTGGAAAAACAGGTGTGCAGCCTGAAGAATGAACTGGCCGTTGCGCGTAACCAAACAGGCAAAGGCAATACAGAAGACGCTGAGCGGATGAAAGGGGAGTTGTTGCGTCTTAACACCCGCATCAGCGAACTGCTTCGACAATCTGACATACAGAAAAAGCAGCACGCCGATGAACTGGCATTGTTGCGTTCGCGCCAGCGTGCAGACGGCCATTCAAACTCCGCAGAACTCGATGCCGCCAACAGCCTGATTGCGTATACCGGCAGTCAGATGACCGCGATGGCGGCGGCGTGTGATGCGCTGCAACAGCGTTTAACCCGGCTGGAAACCGAGTCGGAACGCCGGGTGCGTGAGGAAGAAGATAAACGCCATGCCGCCAACCGCCGTGCTGACGGGAATTACGCCCTGCTCGGACAGCAGAAAGAACTGACGGCCGAGGCGAACCGTAAAATCACGCAGCTACGGGCCAGCCTGAAACTCGAAGAGTATGAAGGGCAGAACGCGAAGACCGAAAAGGCAAAACTGAAGAAGCAGATGGCCGAGCTGGAAGATGAAAACAGCCGCCTGGCCGAACGCTTGTGTGATAACGAAGAAGACTGCGAACGGCTCAGTAATGCGCTGGAAAGAACAAATCAGGAATTTGCTGCCTACAAAAAGCAAAAAGAACGCCTGACCCGCTGGATCCACATACCCGGCGCCATGATGGGGATTTCCGTCGTTGCGCTGGTATTGTACTCAGATGCCCAACCCGGACATCTGTTTGACAGTCTCGCCCCCGCTGTATTTCTGGGCAGCGTCGTCTATGCCCTTTCCCTGATGATTGCGTTTACCCGCAGGGCGTAACCGGGGGGCGGGTCTAAAGAGCCTCTGTTGTGGTCAGATAACAGAAGGGCTTCACTAGCTTTTGTCTGGTACCTCTTATTATTAACACTTCCCGAATTCCCAATTCTGAGTAAACTCTATTCCCACAATTTCACCATGTGAATACAGTTTCCTCACACCCCGAAAAGCAGGATGCTTTTCACATGTCAGCCAGGGACCGGAATGAACACACTTTCCCGCTATTCTCTCGATATCTGGAACAGCCCGTACCATCTGGACGTGCTGAGCTTTCGCGGCGAGGAACATCTCAGCGAGACTTTTTCCTACACCGTTGACGTCACCTGCCCCGAACCGGATATCGGTGCCGCGCAGATGCTGCGCCAGTTCACCTGCTTTACCCTGGGCACGCCTTTCCAGCCTGAACGCGTCGTGTACGGCGTTATCCGTGACTTTCAGCGCCTGTCCACCTCCGCCGACGAAACCCTGTACCGGATCCGGACTGGGAACGCTACACCTCACTTGATGCGGCAACGGACAGCCTTTTAACGAAATAACAGGGACAATCACCAATGGATGACAATTTCGAAAAGGCGCTGGCATTTTTCACCCCGCCACCTGACAGCTGGGTCTGCAGCGGACAAAGAAAAATTGAGGCCGCAGGCCAGTGGATTTGGGAAACCCTGCAGGGAGATTTCAATACCGGACAAACCACCGGACAGGTCGTCACGGGGACGGTGATTTCCATGATCCCTTTTGTGGATCAGCTCTGCGATATCCGCGATCTGGTGGCGAACTGCAAAAAAATTAATGAAGACGACAGCGACACCTGGGCATGGGTTGCGTTATGCCTGACATTGATCGGCTGCTTCCCGGTGTTAGGGTCGCTGTGCAAAGGCGGATTTAAAGTCCTGTTTTTGTATTTGCGCAAAAGTCATCTGGATCAGCTAAACAACCCCGGCCAGCTTTACCGTGCGCTTGAAGGCGCCATCGGGTTACTGAACGACTTTCTGAATATGCCCGCCACGCGCAGCGCGCTGAAGTATCTGAAAATTTATAATCCTTACCGTTTCCTCGAGGAAAAATTACGCGGCGTGATCGACAGCCTGGACGTCTTCGACCTGTTAAGTGTTTTTGATGAACTCCTCTCCGTCACCAAAAAACTTCTCGATAAAGTCACGGCCTGGGGCCCGGCATCGTTAAAGCAACCCGTAGCCGCGTTGTGGAACATGCTGATGGCAGTACGTCGCAACGCGGACCGGATGCTGGGTAAAGCCCTCGCCCCCGTCACGGATTTACTGGAAAAACTGGCAAACCGCCTGCGTGTTGAAGGTGACAATGCCTACCGCGCGCATGTGGGCACCAACGTACACCTCTACGGCGGCGAACGGGCGGCTAAAGAAGTGGAGATGTTTAAGCAGGAAAAACCGGATTGGGTGGATGTTGGGGTATCCGTGGAGAAATATAAGCCGATTAAAAAACTATCCAAATCACAAATCGTCCAAATTGACCAAGGCTGGCCAGACATTAAAAACATGCCTCACCGCAAAACACCTTTGAATGGGAAATTTAATACTTTCGATAATTCCATGACAGGCGTTGAAATTCCCCCGGGTGAAATTATCTATCGGGTCATTGACCCAAACTCTTCAGACAACAGCATCTGCTGGATGCGTAAGGCAGAGTTTGAAAAACTGACATCGAAAAGTGACTGGCGTAAAAACTTTGCCGTATGGAAAAGCTGGAATGAAAACGGGGAATATGTCGTTTACACCGTTCCGCCGGGGCAACCGCTTAAAGTCTGGGAAGGTCGCGCTGCAACACAAGTTAATGAGAATGCCAAAGAATATTCGCTGGAAGGTGGAGCGGTACAAATCGTACTGGACCCGTCGCAGCTTAGAAAAGAGTTTACCGGTGAGCGGCGTAAAACCCGCTGAGGCTATGGTGATGTGGCCGGTGACCCTGTCAGCCCTTATCTGGGGCTACCGAAGCTAGAGAATAAAAACAACTGGTATGAACCAAAAGGAAAAGAATAATGGGTATTTTACATCCGCAGGAATGTTACTTTTTAGAAAAATTTATCTCAGCAGAACATTATGCCGAAACCCGTGATGCCATTATTGCTTATATCGATGCACATGAGGAAGCACTGGCAAGATATAAACGTGAAATGCCGCTTAACGCCAGAAAGCTCCCACAGTGGCAACAGGCCGATGTGGTATGGGAGTCTCGGGTGATGCCTAATATCAGGCCAATGAAAGAACGATACATGAAAGCTTATATCCTACGAACTCATAACGATATCAAAGCATTCGATATCGGTCATGCTATGAGCAATATTAACAAAGGTATTGTCGAGTTTTGGAATGGCTGGATGAAGGAGGAGGATATTTTAAATATCTCTGAATTAGAATATAAAGCATCAGCATTAGACAATAGACTGTCATATACTTTGCGCGGCAATTGGGACGACGGGGATTTGACCTATACCGGCTGCGGAAGCTTATATTCAAACATTGAACTCCCAGCAAAAATACCTTGTTATGAACTTGATCCTTCCGTAAGAATAGAAATAGGACAAAATCCCGAACAAACAGGATTCTATCTTCCGGATATTAAGTTTGCACCAGCCCGGTTTATTCCCGAGGACTTTGGGCAACCAGTCCCTGCATCTCAGGGCATCAGGCGCAGTAACTGGTCAGACCCAGACACAGGTGAAAAAGATTACGGTTGGGAAGAAACTGAGTGGACCGAAACCGGCTGGACCCTTATCCGTCGGGTTGAAGGCGAATTTATCGATGTGCCGCCAGAAGGTTTTTTCCCAAAAGGATTACCGGAAGAATTATACGGCTGATCAAAGTGTTCGCCTTAGTCCGCCGTCAATAATTTTACTTCACTGCCCCCATTGCCGCCTGCTCAATCAGTGCGGCCACTTCTTTTGGATGTGATTCATAAACGGAATGGCTGGCGCCTGCGATTTCCACGGTGTGGCTGTGTGCGCGTTTGGCGTACATGCGTTCTAAATCAGGGTTAATGATCTTGTCGGCCTTCGCCACCATGTACCAGCTCGGTTTCACTTTCCAGGCCGGATCAGGAATGTTCGCAGTAAATACGCTGGCGGATGTCAGCATCTGGGCCTGCGCTTCGAATTCAGCCTGTTTACGTGGCAGGTCTGCGGCGAAATCAGACGGGAAATTGGCCGGATTGATGTACAGGAAACCGTCCGGCGTTTTCACAAACGGATGCGCGGAGTTCGGGTATTTCTTACCGTTAATTGCTTCGGTTTCCCCGTTGTCCAGCGCATGCGCCGCGATATACACCAGCCCCGCTACGTGCGGATCGTTGCCTGCTTCAGTAATAATCGCGCCGCCATAACTGTGGCCGACCAAAATGGCAGGGCCGTTTTGCCTGTCCAGAATACGTTTAGTGGCTGCAACGTCATCGGCAAACGACGTCAGTGGTTCCTGTACCAGTGTCACTTTATAGCCATCGCGGGTCAGAATGTCATACACCGGACGCCAGCCAGAGCCACCAACAAACGCGCCGTGAACCAGCACGATATTTTTCACTGGCGCAGCGGTGGCTGCCTGGGAACCGAACGCCGCAGTGGCGGCAAACAACAATGTTGAAACTACACGTAAACGCATGGCACGACCTCTTTTACTGTGATCAGAAATGAAACTCAGTGTGTGATGCCACTTTGCGTGTGGCGCTCTGACAGAGGAGTGACCTGCGGATGACAAAAAAGTCATAAAGCCGCTGACCCGCAGGATGCGGTGAAAACGTTTCCCCGGGTTTATTTGCGGGTATTTTAAGCGCTGTGAGAATTCTCCATTTTATATCTTTTGTAAAGACGCCACGGTTTCATTACACGGAACTTATCGTCTGAAAAAACAGCGATGAATATGCCGCTGTCTTGAAATAGTGGTCTATATTTATTCTGAGGTCTGCGCCTTCGTCTGGATTTCGAAAGACAAAAAGGAATTAGCCAGCTGAAAATATTCTCTGATAAATACGCATCAGGTGCATTTTTGTTTTCCGGTAAATCACCTAATTATCAGCAGGTTGTATATTGTGTAATCGTTACCACTCAGGCGCAGATAAATACCGGGAGATCGTTGGATGATTTTTCGAATGAAAGCGGATGTTTATTTTGTATCGGAATATAAACGCTATCAGACGAATAAAACCCTGTATTTTGCGCGGAGATAGAATTTGAAAATGGCCTCAGATGTACACTGCGTGCGGTATTTTGTTAAAAAGTTATATTTGTAAAGTTGCGTATGTACTAACAGGAAGAAAAAATCTATAGTGAGCCCCTTCACGGCTCTCAATCAGATTGGTCAATTTATGTCTACTTCTTATGTCCAAAATTGAGAGATGCGTCGTATTTTTTGACTCAACCTTTTAACGTAAAACAAAAGAACTCATAAAGTGAACGCCAAAACCTCTGCTTTTATCATCACGTTTTTGTCATTTTTTAACCCGGTATCAGTCAGTTACGCCCAGTCTTCGACAGCGTCGCCGAAAGATGATGCGGGTGACACCGCCGGCTCATCAACAATGATGGTCATTAAGCGTGAAAGCACCGGTAAATTATCCGAACTCGATACCCCGGCGGCAGTCAGCGTGATTGATGGCGGGGATTTCAGAAACAGCAAAGCGCAGGTCAATCTGTCTGAAAGCCTTGGCAGCGTCCCCGGTTTACAGGTTCAGAACCGCCAGAACTATGCGCAGGATCTGCAACTTTCCGTTCGCGGATTCGGCAGCCGTTCCATGTATGGCGTGCGCGGTGTGCGTATTTACGTTGATGGTATTCCTGCCACCATGCCGGACGGGCAGGGACAGACCTCCAATATCGATCTGAACTCGGTAGAGCGTGTTGAAGTGCTCCGCGGGCCGTTCTCAGCGCTGTACGGCAACGCCTCCGGCGGCGTGGTGAACGTGGATACCCAGACCGGTTCTCAGCCTGCCAAACTGGAAGCGGGCACTTATTTCGGCAGCTACGGTTCGTTTCGTAACAGCGTCAAAGCCAGCGGCGCAACCGGCGACGGCACCCATGCCGGTGATGTTAATTACCTGATTTCCGGTTCCCGTTTCACCACTGACGGCTACCGTGACCATAGCGGTACGCAGAAAAATCTCGGCAACGGCAAACTGGGCGTGCGTATTGATGATGACAGCACCCTGACGCTGATGTTTAACAGCGTGTCCGTGGATGCCAACGATCCGGGTGGCCTGACAGAATCTGAATGGCATGATGACCCGAAGCAGGCCAAACGCGCCGATCAGTACAACGCCCGTAAGAGTCTGGATCAGACACAAGTCGGGTTACGCTATCAGCGTCAGATGGGCGAAAACGACGAGTTCAGCCTGATGACTTATCACGGCGAACGCCACACGACGCAATACCAGACCATTCCGGCGGCATCGCAGAAAAATCCGCTGAACGCGGGCGGGGTGATTGTTCTGGAACGTAAGTATTCCGGTGTGGATACCCGCTGGAAACATGACGATCAGATAGGTTCCGTGCCGTTTTCCGTCACCGGCGGGCTGGATTATGAAACCATGACCGAGCGTCGTTTCGGTTATGAAAACTTCAATGATGAAGGCGATCTGGGCGTGAAAGGCGACGAACGTCGCAACGAAAAGAATGTGATGTGGAACCTCGATCCCTATCTGCAAACCACGTGGAACCTGACATCGCGCTGGACGCTGGATGCCGGTGCGCGTTACAGCACCGTGAGTTTCGACTCGCAGGATTATTACATTACCGGCAGCAACCCTGATGACAGCGGTTCGCGCCGTTATCACAAACTGCTGCCGATGGCGTCCCTGAACTATGCCGTGACGCCTGCACTGAACACTTATATTTCGGCCGGGCGCGGTTTCGAAACGCCGACCATTAACGAGCTTTCTTACCGCACCGATGGTAAATCTGGCCTGAATCTGGGACTGGAACCTTCCACCAGTAACACCGTGGAACTGGGCAGCAAATGGCGCGTGGGCAACGGTTTAGTGACCGCTGCCGTCTTCCAGACCGATACCGATGACGAGCTGATTGTGGCACAAAGTGTCGGCGGGCGGTCAAGCTACACCAACGCCGGTAAGACACGCCGTCGCGGTCTGGAACTGTCGTTAGATCAGCAGATTGAAGAAAACTGGCGCGTGAAAATGGCCTGGACGCTGCTCGATGCTACTTTCCGCAACGAGACCTGTGGCGCGGGTGATTGCACACCAGCAGGCAACCGACTGCCGGGTATTGCGCGCAACATGGGCTACGCTTCTCTTGAGTGGGCGCCGGTTGACGGCTGGCACGCGGGCGCCGATGTGCGATACATGAGGGACATTGAAGTAAACGACGAAAACAGTGAACAGGCCCCCGCTTATACCGTGGCCAGCGTGAATGCGGGTTACCGCTTCAACTGGAACAAAGTGACGCTCGATTTGTTTACCCGCGTCGACAACCTGTTCGACAGAAATTATGTCGGTTCTGTGATTGTTAATGAAGGCAATGGCCGTTATTTCGAACCGGCACCTGGCAGAAACTACGGTGGCGGCGCTACGCTTTCTTATAGTTTCGAATAACTTTTAGTCAGTACGTTCAGTCAGCAGAACAATGAACCACGCGGTGCTGCCCGTTACCTGCACTTTTTGAAGCGGGGCAGCACATGCAAGGAATGACACCCGGTGAGAACCGGATGTTCTTGAAGATTCGGCTCATGCCYGAATCGACGATTATAAAAAATCAGTAAGGTCATCAACTATGGAAACGAAAGCCTCGTTATCACGCATCGTCGTCATAATTACCGCTTTGTTCGCCGCGTTAAGCGGGATTTATCTTCTTGTCGGCGGTATCTGGCTGGCAAAATTAGGTGGTTCTCTTTATTACATTATTGCCGGTGTTATCTCGCTGGTTACCGCGTGGTTGCTGTATCGCCGTCGCTCTTCTGCATTACTGCTGTACGCAATCTTCCTGTTCGGCACCACGGTGTGGGCGGTGTGGGAAGTAGGCACAGACTTCTGGGCACTGACGCCGCGTTTAGACGTCACCTTCTTCCTGGGCCTGTGGATCCTGCTGCCGGTTGTGTATAACCAGATGCTGGCGAAAAATGCTTTCGCACGCGGCGCTCTGGCCGTTTCCCTGCTGTTCACCGTGATTGTGCTGGCGTACTCCGTCTTCAACGATCCGCAGGAAATCAACGGCACCCTTAAAGCTGCCGATGCTGCACCGGCAGCAACCGATTCCGGCGTTCCTGCCAGTGACTGGCCGGCCTATGGCCGTACTCAGGGCGGTACCCGTTACTCGCCACTGAACCAGATCAACGATAAAAACGTCAGCAAGCTCGACGTGGCCTGGACTTTCCGTACCGGTGACCTGAAGACCCCGAACGATCCGGGCGAAATCACTGACGAAGTGACGCCAATCAAAATCGGCGACATGCTTTACCTGTGTACGCCGCACCAGAAGCTGTTTGCTCTGGATGCCGCGACCGGTAAAGAGAAGTGGAAGTTCGATCCGCAGCTCAATTCTAACCCGACCTTCCAGCACGTGACCTGTCGCGGTGTGTCTTATCATGAGACCACACCTGCTGCACAAGGTGATGCGGCTAATGGCGCAGCGCCTGCTGTCTGTTCACGTCGTATCATTCTGCCGGTCAACGATGGCCGTCTGTTCGCGCTGGACGCTGAAACCGGCGCACGTTGCCCGGCATTCGGTAACAACGGTGAGCTGAACCTGCAAGGCAACATGCCTTACGCAACGCCAGGGCACTACGAGCCAACGTCACCGCCAATCATCACTAAATCTGTGATCATCGTGGCGGGTGCGGTTACTGATAACTACTCAAACCGCGAGCCTTCCGGCGTGATCCGTGGCTTTGATGTGGAAACCGGTAAACTGCTGTGGGCCTTCGATCCGGGTGCGGCTGAACCGAACAAAATCCCTGAAGATGGTCAGCACTTCACGCCAAACTCCCCGAACTCATGGGCGCCTGCGGCTTATGATGACAAGCTGGATCTGGTCTACCTGCCAATCGGCGTAGCGACACCAGATATCTGGGGCGGCAACCGTACTCCGGAAATGGAACGTTATGCGAGCGGCCTGCTGGCGCTGAATGCGACCACCGGTAAACTGGCCTGGTTCTATCAGACCGTTCATCACGACCTGTGGGATATGGACGTTCCGGCGCAGCCAACGCTGGCTGATATCACTGACAAGAGCGGCAACAAAGTTCCTGCGATTTATGTACCGACCAAAACCGGTAACATCTTCGTGCTGGATCGCCGTGACGGTAAGCTGATTGTTGACGCACCTGAAAAACCTGTTCCGCAAGGCGCAGCGAAAGGCGACCACGTTTCTCCGACTCAGCCGTTCTCCGAACTGACTTTCCGTCCGGAAGCCAAACTGACCGGTAAAGACATGTGGGGCGCAACGATCTATGACCAGCTGATGTGTCGTGTGATCTTCCACAAACTGCGTTATGAAGGCACCTTCACACCGCCATCCGAGCAGGGCACGCTGGTGTTCCCGGGTAACCTCGGTATGTTCGAGTGGGGCGGTATTTCTGTGGATACCGACCGTCAGGTGGCTATCGCGAACCCGATCGCACTGCCGTTCGTGTCTAAACTGATCCCACGTGGTCCTGGCAACCCTATAGAGCCAGATGAGAACGATAAAGGTGGTTCCGGTACTGAGACTGGCATTCAGCCACAGTACGGCGTGCCATTTGGCGTGACGCTGAACCCGTTCCTGTCTCCGCTGGGCTTCCCATGTAAACAACCTTCATGGGGTTACATCTCCGGCGTTGACCTGAAAACCAACGATATCGTGTGGAAAAAACGTATCGGTACCGTGCGTGACAGCTCACCATTACCGCTGCCGTTCAAAATGGGTATGCCAATGTTGGGCGCACCGATTTCTACCGCCGGTAATGTGTTCTTCATCGCAGCGACCGCAGATAACTACCTGCGTGCATTTGATATGAGCAACGGTGACAAACTGTGGGAAGCTCGTCTGCCAGCAGGTGGCCAGGCGACCCCGATGACTTACTCTGTGAATGGCAAACAGTACGTTGTTATCGCAGCAGGCGGTCACGGTTCGTTCGGCACCAAACTGGGCGATTACATCATCGCTTACGCACTGCCAGACGCTGACGCTAAATAATTAGCTGTCATAAGCTCTGAAATCTGAAAGGCCGCGAAAGCGGCCTTTTTTATGGCTACAACGCCCGTAGCCATCGCGCCGTGGCCGATAAAGCAGTTTTCCCCGACAGTGACATATTCACAAATAAAGGTATGCGACTGGATTTTTGTCCCCCGTCCGATGCTGGTGTTGGCCTGAATTTCCACAAAGGGCCCGACAAAAACGTCATCACCGAGAATACAGTCATACACATTAGCGGGTTCGTAAATCACCACATCCTGGCCTGCTTTCACATTACGGATTGTCACGCACATTGATGACCTTACGCAGATGGGCAACATCTTTTAGCGGTGGCAGACCAAAGATGCGGGCGTAATCCCTGTTAAACTGGGGCACACTCCTGTACCCCACTTCCTGGGCAACAAACGTCACGCTTTGTTGCCTGCCTAATAACATCGTTCTGGCATGAAGTAGCCTAACGCGCTTTTGATACTGTAAAGGACTCATGGCCGTGACGGCTTTAAAGTGACGATGAAAAGCCGATACGCTCATCGCCTCCCGTTCGGCCAATGATTCAACGACAAACTCTTCTGTAAAATTATGTCTTAACCAGCGAATGGCATTGCCGATTCGGGCCAACATCGTGCCCGGAGAAGCAATGTCCCTCAGCATCCAGCCATGAGGTCCTTTCAATACGTGATACAGAATTTCGCGCTCATAATTGGGCGCGAGGGCGGGGATATCGTCGGGGGTCTTCATCAGACGCAGCATTCTGACCCACGCATCAAGAAGTTCCGATGTCACTGAGGCAACAGAGAACGCGCCTTCCGGTCTGTTTTTCATGGCTGATTGAGGTAAATCGTCCAGCATAGCAGCCACCCGTTGAGGTTCCAGGGTCAGACTCACCGCCAGATACGGTTCTCCCGTCGCAGACGGATGAACAGCACCCACTGCAGGTAAATCAACCGACATCACAAAATACGAGGCAGGGTCATAGTTGAAAACCCGGTCTCCCACCGTCATCGACTTACTTCCCCTGAGGATCAGATTGATCATTGGCTCATAAACCGCAGCCAGTGCCGAAGCCGGAATATTTCCCTGAACCATCGCGACGCGTGGGATCCCCGTCTCCGTTCGCCAGTTGCTGGCGTGTGCGGCAAGACCACAAAGCTCATCAAGCTGGGATTGCATCATCATGTCTTACATCCTCGGTCTCATCGTTGAAAGGAGCATAAAGCAGAAACAGGCAAGAATCGAGCAGGAACACGGAAGCCCCTGTTTGACCCTTACCTTACTATTACTCCAACGCAAACACAGAGAAAGGAAACATCATGAAAGTTATTCTTGTAACAGGTGGAAGCAGTGGTACAGGAGCCAGTACGGCTATCCAGTGTGCCGCACGCGGTATGGGCGTGGTACTCACCTACCATAATCATCCCGAAGCCGCTGACAAGGTTATCAAACAAATCGAAGCGACTGGCGGTAAGGCTATCGCTGTCCAGCTTGACGTTTCGCGCTCTGAAACTTTCCTTACCTTTAGGAAGACCCTTGAGGATTTACTACACCGTTTCTGGCAACGTTCTGATTTTGATGTACTGATCAACAATGCCGGTTTCGGCCTTTTTAACCCGATTGAAACGGTGACAGAAAATGAGTTCGACAGTCTGTTCAATGTTCACCTTAAAGGCCCGTTCTTCCTGACACAGGCTCTTTTGCCCGTCCTTGCTGATGGGGGGCACATCGTGAATGTGACCAGCGCAACGACACGCGTTGCGACTTCAGGTGTGGCGCCTTATGCCGCTTTCAAAGGAGGGCTCGAGGTACTGACACGCTATATGGCCAAGGAGTTTGGGCCACGCCGTATTCGCGCAAACGCTATTTCTCTAGGTGCAATTCGTACCGGCCTGGGCGGCGGCCTGAATGATGAGTTCGAAGCCTTACTCGCTTCACAAACAGCGCTTGGACGCGTTGGGGAGCCTGACGATGTAGGTAAGGCCATTGCGAGTCTGGTGTCGGATGAAAATGGCTGGGTTAATGCTCAGTCCATCGAAGTGGCTGGCGGCTATCACATTTAATGATGACAGGAGGCTCTATGATCGATCATATCTTTCTATCGGTGACTGAAATCGGGCGATCCGTTGCGTTTTACACCGCAGCCCTGGCGCCTCTCGGCGTCACCGTTCGCCTGGACTATGACGGAAATGATGGGCCGCCGGGGCATCCTGACCTCAAAGGCTTTGGTGCCAACGGCCGGATATTTTTCTGGCTGCGCGAGGGGGACGCTGCAGGCGGGGCCACGCACGTTGGCTTTGTCGCTAATAGCAAAGAAAGGGTTGATGAAGCCTATGCCGCAGCAATGAGTGCGGGAGCCGCTGACAATGGTGCGCCGGGCGCACGCCTTTATTATGATCCCCGTTATTACGCTGCCGGCGTTATCGATCCCGACGGCTACACCCTGGAATTCGTCTATAAAAGTTGGCAGCACACCTCATCATGAAAACATTACTTATTTACGGTGCCACCGGTTATACCGGACGCATGATTGCCAAACAGGCAAAAGACGCTGGTCTCAATTTCGTGATTGCCGGCAGAAATAAAGAAAAACTGGATGAACTRGCGAAAACATTGGACGTAAGGGCCCATGCTTTTGCGTTGGATGATGCCGGGGCTCTCCCTCGTCATTTAGACGGGATAACGGTTGTATTGAACTGCGCCGGTCCTTTTGCTCATACCTCAGAATCACTGATGCGAGCCTGCATTATTCAGGGTGTTCATTACCTGGATATTACTGCCGAAATCAACGTTTATCGGCTGGCTGAGTCACTGCATGATCTCGCCTCCACGGCCAGGGTCATGTTACTGCCTGGTGTGGGATGGGATGTTGTGCCAACGGATTGTCTCGCGGTGACGATAGCTGAAAAGGTGCATGAGCCTGTACGCTTGAGAATTGCGCTGCAGGTTGCAGGCTCAATGTCACGGGGTTCGGCCTTCAGTGTGGGAGAGATTATCAGCGCGGGTCTGCTTGCCAGGGTCAATGGTGAACTGACGACGAAAACCGATGCCAAAACAGACTTTTTTGATTTTGGTGAAGGGAAAGTAGAATGTGCGCCACTCTCTTTCGGTGATCTTGTTACTGCATGGCATTCAACCGGCATTCCAAATATTGAAATGTATGTCCATGTGAGTGGCGATGCCTTTCCATCCGGAGATTTATCACGCTTGCCTGATGGCCCCTCTCAGGAAGAGCGCGCAGGTAATGTCGCTCGTGCAGTGGTAGAAATGACCGGGGTTGATGGTGACATTCACCATGCAGTCATTGAAACGGTCAACGGATATTCCTATACGCCACTCGCTGCGGTCGAAGCCGCCAGGCGGGTGCTTAGCGGAACAAGCCAGCCTGGATTTCAGACGCCAGCTAAAGTATTTGGTGCAGATTTTGCGCTGAGTATTCAAGGGACGCGTATTTCCATACTTTGAGCCATAGGTGTGTAAAACCATGCTAAAGCTGCGCGGCAGTCAGTCTCGAGCATCTGTTCAATAAGATTGCGCACCGTTGGCAATCGCTCATGCCTTCGAAATAGTGCCGCCACCTCCGAAACAATAGCAGGGCCGGCAATTTCTCTGAAAACGACATTCGGCAATTGAATCGTGTTGATCAGCACACTGGGAATGATTGCGACACCCATACCCAGCGCTACTTGTGTCAACACCGCAACCAGAGTTCCGGGCGACGAGACGATATGTGGATCGAATTTTCCGCGCCTTGCGACCTCACGCAAGCCCAGACCTTGTTCTGGGATCACAAACGACTCATTGGAAAGCGCGCGCGGGAGAATGTCCGTCGACATCTTCGACAGAGCGTGGTCTGCCGGCAGAGCCACACAGAATCGGTCCCGTGCCATGACATGGCTGGAGACAGACAGAGGCAGATGCACGGGCGTTCGGACAAAAGCCAAATCTATCCTGCCTTCCTCCAGGAGTGGCAGGATCTGCTCGGTGGGTAATTCCTTCGTGTTAAGCATAACGTCGGGCCATTTATTGCGAAACCGCTGGACCTGTTCCTGGAGTACCCCAAAAAATGCCGCTGAACCAACATAACCTATCTCCACTCTTCCAACCTGACCCCAGACACCTACACGCAGTTGTAGCACGTGCCGATTACGGTAAGCTTCATAAGATAATGATCGGAGACAATAAGAATGATTTTGAGGCCGCCCAGGGATACGAAATGTCGTTTGCATTTGCAAATTGGGGTTATGGATCTCTGGTGGACGAGAGTGAAGCAGTCATTCTCAGAAAATTCATAGATATTCTCGACTTCGTAGATTTACCATCTTGATGAAACATCGTGTATTTGTTGACCACTTCAATGCCGGATGGCAGGGAAATCTGGACATAGGTTTCGCTATTTCCCGCAGCCTGTCACTTGCGGATAATTGCGGCAAACCAGCATGAGTTTATGTTTCGGTTCAAAACCTTTATCCAGCATGCATTGCTGAACTTTCGCGGCCTTAAGAATGGTCGGAACGAAAGGAACCGAGCCTAGCGGTTTCGGATATCCGCATTCATACATCATTTGTAACGCGAGCTTATCGTTCTCCACAGCGTGTGAAAAATGCAGTGAGGCGCCCGCTTTACGCCAGCTGATGAGCTGTGACTCATCCCGGCCTGAATCCGGTTTGATCGGGTGAAAACCCTTATCGGCGACAAAAGGTAGCGCTTCGAGCTGTCGCTGACTGAGCGGATGTCCCTGTTGTTTCTCGATGCAGGCAGGGGTGTTTTTGTAGTAATCGCAAATATGGAAATCGCCCTTATAGGTAAATCCTTTCCCCTCCATGCACTGGTAATACAGCACCGTTTCATTGTCGGTAAAAGAAGGTTCCGGCCCCGGAAGCGGGACGCCGCATTGCCCCATCGCAACACGCGCGTCATCTATGGTGCTGCCAGGGCGCTGCCACTGGGTTAAATCAGGCGGGGGCGGACACCCGGTGAGCAGAAAAACCGAACCGATCAGTGCAGATGAAGAAACCAGAGAAGTGATGCGGGGCATAAAAATCCTTTTTAATAATAATGTTATAGAATTCTTTGACTCCCTTTATGCAGCGGGAGTGGCAGGAGAAGGATAACTTTAGTTCAGTTTCAGGAAACAGAAGCGTTTATATGTCCTGAAGTAAGGAGAAGACAGATGACCGTTGTTTTGGATGAAGGCACGCCAGCGGCTGAAACTCTGGCGTGACACTGCGCGGAACTAAGAAGCACAGCCCTCTGGCTTAAATACCCGTGTTATGGACGCCGGATTATTGGCCAGTTTATTGGCCGGTCTGCGCGGACGGGCAACGAGTTCTCCGCCACAGTTGGGGCATATCCCGTGAAGTTTGTCTTCGGCACAGGTTACACAGAATGTGCATTCAAACGAGCAAATTCTGGCATCAGCAGCAGGGGGGAGATCGGTATTGCAACACTCGCAGTTGGGTCTCAGTTCCAGCATAGAATTTATCCTTCAACAGTATGACTTCAGGGATAACCATCAGACGTTCGCCGGTCTGTTTCGTCATAAACATATCCTGAAACAGGTGTTTGGGAAAGATCCGGCGCAAGGACTGACCGGAATAACGAAACATCTGCGGCAATCGCTGGAATGCGTATCAGAACCCGTTGATTTAAGCAGAGCGCCTGTGAGGGCGCTCCGGGTTGAGCTGTTTACTCTATCGACAACCGGTAAACCCGCAGGCGATACCCGTCAGGATCCAACGCGAGAAAGGTATAGCCGAAATCCATCTCAACAGGTTCCTGCATTATCTCAAGTCCCTTATCGCGCCAGAGAGAGCAGAGAGCATCGACCTGTTCATTGCTGTTAGCAGAAAAGACGATCTCACCATTTCCGGCATAACCTTCAGCGGCGGGTTCGACAGTATGCTTTGACCAAAGGCCCAGCCTCATCCCTGAGGGTAGAACAAACATGGCGAAAGTGGCTGAAGCCTCAACGGGTTGTTTTTCCAGAAGGTCTTCATAGAATCTGGCGCTGACCTGCGGATTGTTGACGTACAAAATAACGAAGTTTGAATCAATCATTAATGGCCCCTCAGGAATGAAAAGACATCCGGTTTGATGTCTGTTACTGAGTATCTTAGTGGCCACCACTGCCAGTTTCTGTCAGGAGTGATTCGGGTTACTGAGGTGAGATTTGTTCCTTATCCTGCCACTCTTTCAGCAATCTCTGACGCCGCCTTGGGTAGCGCTCATCCGTTCGTTTGAGAGACATAATGCAGTCGGTGCGGAAATGACGAAAGCTCTGACGCGACTCGCACCATGCGATCAGTATCTGAACCTGATCGAAATAACCGAGGGCAAATGGCCAGATCACCCGGGAGGAACTTTCATTTTTCAGGCTGCGATAAACAATTTCAATTTTACGTTCGTCTTTAATTGCCTGACGGATTTGCGGTAATAAGGCTGCGTCTGCGCCAGAATTGTCTGCTGGGCCGATGAGTAAGGTTGTCGATTCCAAAGACATGCGCAGATCTTCGGGCAGCACCGCTGCAATTTTGGCAAGCGCGTTTTTTGCTGCCGCGCTCAGTTGCCCGTCGCTACGTCTGGATACCCAGCGGGAACCCAACACCAGTGCCTGGATTTCATCCTCGGAAAACATCAGAGGAGGAAGCATGAAACCGGGGCGCAAAATATATCCCAGCCCCGGCTCGCCCTGAATATCGGCTCCCTGCTCCTGCAATGTTGCGATATCCCGGTAGAGCGTTCTGACGCTGATATTGAGTTCCGCAGCCAGCGTTAACCCGGTCACCGGAAACCGGTGGCGGCGGAGGATCTGAATTAAATCAAGCAAACGCTGGGAACGGGACACGGTGTTACTCTCTTAGGTATCGGTTATCTATTATTTCCATTATTTCTCCGCCTGCAAGTGACCGCGCTGACCTCGCAGGCGGCTCACGCTTATCACACTCGCCAGCACCGTCGCCATCACCGCCACCCATAAACTGACCTGCACTGCCCGGGCCTCCTGCACCACACTACTGGCAGAATAAATTGTCAGGATGACCCCGACGCACGCGGCACCGAGACACTGGCCGAAGGTGCGCATAATGGCCAGTACGCCGGAGGCATAACCGCTGTTTTCCCGTGAAGCGTTGGAGAGCATTTCACGGTTGTTCGGGCTCTGGAAACAGCCGAAGCCCAGTCCGCAGATAAAGCTTCTCAGGCCGATATCCCAGACCTGGGGTTGCGCGGGAAGTTGCGCGAGTAACAGTAATCCCACCGCAAATACCGCCAGACCCACAGTAGAAATAATGGCGGCCGGATAACGGTCGGCAAGGCGTCCTGCATGCGGTGCCGCCAGAATAATCCCCAGCGGCCAGGGCGTGAAAAGTAATGCGGAAACAAAGGCGCTGTAACCGTAAACGCTCTGAAACAGGAACGGCAGCGCGACAAAGGTGATGCCCTGGCTGACGAATGAGGCCAGGGAGGTGAAGGCCGCCAGCGTGAACCGCGTGGAGGCAAACATGCCGAGCGGCAGCAGCGGTTTTGGCGCCCGACGCTGACGCCAGACAAAGGCCACGCCTGCAATTATCGCCGTCAGGCCATAGGTTATGGCGGTGGCAAGTTTGTCATTTCCCGGATGCGCAAAGGATTCTGCCGCCATAATCAGCGCGCCCAGTGCGACTGCCGATAAAATCGCCCCGGCAGTATCAAACGGCTGGCGCGTACTGGCGGGGTTTGATGGCACCACGCGCAGCGTAAGAATGACCGCAATAATGCCGAGCGGAATATTGATCGCGAACAGCCACTGCCAGCTCATCGCCGATAATATTGTCCCGCCCAGCACCGGCGCGACAGCGGTGCTGGTGGCGATCATCAGAGCATTCAGCCCCAGTATTCGTCCGAGAAGGCGGTTGGGGAAAACGGAGCGCAATATCGCCGGGCCAATACTCAGCGTGGCTGCTGCGCCAATTCCCTGAAGCACCCGCATGATAATCAACATGTCGAGCGATGATGACAGCGCACAACCCAAAGAGGCAAGGGTGAACACCGTCAGTCCGGCGGCAAACAGCGGACGGAAACCGATGCGGCTGGCCAGCGCGGCGAAGATTGCCAGTGTCATGGACGCCGACAGCAGATAACCGTTCGACACCCAGACCGCTGCACCTGCCGAGATATCCAGTGCATGTGCAATCTGTGGCAGTGCGATGTTGACCATCGAACCGTCGAATACCGCCATCGTTGCCATGATCATCACGGCGGCCATGGCAAATCCCCGTTCACGGCCGGGTAATCCTTCATCGCCTGGTTTGTCGGAAAATAATTCCATAACGCATTCGCCTTATTGATATTGAGTCAGGTAACTATACCGGCAGGTAATATAGTGCGGAAGACGCAGCATCTGCACTTAATACCTGCACCAAACGCCTTCTCTCATTATTGCCGTTGCGTTACTCTGTTCAGATGACTGAACCCGATCTGAACTTACTTATTGCACTTGATGTGCTGCTGGCTGAAGCAAGTGTAGCCGCTGCTGCCCGACGTCTGGGATTAAGCGCCTCTGCTATGAGCCGTACACTGGGTCGCCTGCGCGAAACCACCGGCGATCCGCTGCTGGTGCGCGCCGGACGAAATATGGTGCTGACGCCTTATGCCGAAGAAATCCGCCAGCGCACCCGGAATGTGGCGTTTGAGGCGCGCGCCCTGTTGCGGCCTTCATCAGCAGATTTCAATTTAGCCAGACTTGAGCGTACTTTCCTGATCCGTTCCAACGATGGTTTTGTGGTGGCATTTGGCGCGGCGATGATTGCCGCCGCTGCGCAGGTGGCCCCTTCTGTATGTTTGCGATTTATGCCAAAACCGGAAAAAACCTCCAATGCGTTGCGGGAAGGGCGGGTGGATCTTGAGATTGGTGTTTTAGGCGAAATGGGACCGGAAATTCGTTTGCAAACTTTGTTCCGCGACAGGTTTATGGGCGTGGTGAGAAAAGGTCATCCGCTGGCGCTTAAGAAAACGATTACCGCGCACGAATACGTGTCGTTCGGGCATGTTGTCGTTTCACGTCGCAACAACACTTACGGACCTGTGGATGACGCGCTGGCCGAAGTCGGGCTGAAAAGGAAAATTGCCGCCGTCGTGCCGGGTTTTTCCGCCGCCCTGGCGATTGCGCAAAACTCCGATCTGGTGGCGCTGATCCCCGCGTCATTCATGATTGCTGAGCCAGACCGGTTATATGCTTTCGAACTGCCGCTGGAAACCCGTGAAATCACGATTTCCCAGATGTGGCATCCGCGTTCAGAAGTTGACCCTGCGCACCGCTGGCTGCGGCAACTGGTATTGGGAGTGTGTCGTGATAAGGTGACGCTGTAACGCGTTACTCTACCTCCAGATAATGCCTGAGTGTCATCCGCAGGTCAGGCGTTAATTCTTTGATGTTATTCAGCATCCAGCGCAGGTACATCGGGTCGTCTTCGGCGATTTCAGCAATTTTTCTGCCGCGATATTTCCCAAACATCATGGTGCTCACCAGCGCAGGGCGGCCGGTAATGGTCACCATTTCTTCCGGTGTCCAGCCGGATTCATCCATGATGCGGATAAGTAACGCGGCGGTGATGTAGCAGTCAAACAGCGCGCGGTGATGATGCAGATCCGCAGGCGTTGCCACGTCCAGCTTGAGGGATTTGTAGAGCGCCATGTTGCTGTATTTGATCCCCGGCCATAAACGGCGGGAAAGTTTCACGGTGCAAATCCAGTCACCCGGCATATCGGGTAGCATGCGCTGGTCAAAGCTGGCGTTATGGGCCACATAATATTGGCTGCCGTGATAACGTGGAATGATCTCTTCAATCCACGGTTTGTCGGCCACCATGGCCTCGGTAATTTTGTGGATGGCCATTGCCTGATGGCTTATCGGCCGGTCGGGGCGCACCAGATCACTCATCGGGTTGACGATTTTCCCGTCTTCAATGTCGACCGAAGCCACTTCAACCACGCCGCCTTGTAATCCACAAGTTTCCGTATCAATAACGCGCAACATATTCCACTCCGACTGGTCAGCAAACACCTTCTAAAAACGTTAGCCTAACGGATTGACTTCCTCGTGCCCACTTTTCTCATCACAAAGTAAAGGCCGCAATATCCCCCTACATCCCATCCGTCTATTTCCTGTACAGATCACACTTCCCCTCACTTTCGTGAAAATGCTCACATTCCGTCGTGCAGATGCCCAAATCTACCGGCAAATTTTCGGCTTTTAGCCGTGGAAATGCGTCACCAAACTGGCTAAGTTCAATAATGAAACGCTATTTTATTATTGTTGGATTGCGGTTTTAAAGAAGTGTGAGTGTGCTCACACTGCTGAATGGACGCGCAATGATGAAGCGCTCTGAAGGGCGTTAACTCTCTCAGTAATGGCAGGTATCGCTGTGAAAATAAGTTCTGTTGAAGTCTCTGTTTTTACTTATCCGACCCGTCGCGTTTCTGACAGCGCGGGTCATTCTCATCCGGGTGAAGAAAGTCAGGCGAAAATGGCCATGTTAACGATCACCACTGACGAAGGTGATTGCGGATATTCGTTCGCACCGCCGGAAGTGGTGCGTCCGCATGTGGTGAACGCATTTTTCAGGAAAGTGCTGATAGGTCAGAATCCGTTCGACCGCGAACGCCTCTGGCAGGATCTGGTTCACTGGCAACGTGGCAGTGCGCATCAGCTGACCGAGCGGGCACTGTCGTTTGTCGAGCAGGCATTGTGGGATCTTATTGGCCGCAAACTCAATATGCCGGTGCACAAACTGCTGGGCGGTTTTCGCGAAAAAGTCCCGGCTTACGGCAGCACCATGTGTGGCGACGAACTGAAGGGCGGGCTGTCGACGCCGGACGAATTCGGGCAGTTTGCCGAAAAACTGGTGGCCCGCGGTTATCAGGCTATCAAGCTGCACACCTGGATGCCGCCGGTGGCGTTCGCGCCGGATCCGAAAATGGACATCAAAGCCTGTGCCGCCGTGCGTGAAGCGGTCGGGCCGGATATCGAACTGATGCTCGACGGCTATCACTGGTACAGCCGCAGTCAGGCGCTGACCATCGGTAAGGCGCTGGAAAAACTCAACTTCGCCTGGTTCGAGGAACCGATGGAAGAAGAGAGCATGGCTTCTTATGCCTGGCTGGCGGAAAACCTGTCTATCGACGTGATCGGGCCGGAAAGTCTGGGTGGCAAGCACCACAGCCGTGCGGACTGGGTGAAGGCCGGTGCCTGCGACATTTTACGCGCCGGTGCCAACGGCGTCGGCGGCATCTCGCCGTGCATGAAAGTCGCCAGTCTGGCGGAAGCTTTTGGGATGGACTGCGAAGTGCACGGCAACGGCGCGGCGAGTCTGGCGGTGGTCGGCGCCATCCGCAACTGTCGCTGGTACGAACGCGGCCTGCTGCATCCGTTCCTGGAATACGACGAACCTGCTGCATACCTGAACAGCATTGTTGACCCGATGGATGAACACGGCTTTGTTCATCTTTCTGACCGCCCCGGCCTCGGAGAGGACATTAATTTTGATTACATAGAAACCCATACCGTCAGCCGCGACTGACCTGCGGGCAGAAAAATAATAAACCTCTGACTCTACCCGGAAGGTACATCATGAACTCTGGCAAACCGTGGGGCGCATGGCTTTTCGCGCTCCTGCTGATGACGGCTGGCTGGACGGCGCAGGCAAAAACGCCGCCCGACCAGCTGATCATCGGCATGAACATGAATAACCTGTTAACACTCGATCCGGCAGCGATGACCGGCAATGATATTGTCGGCATCGTGGTCAATCTCTATGACCCGCTGATTGAGCTTGATCCGCAACAACTCACCAACGTGCGCCCCGCACTGGCGACCTCGTGGGAGGTCAACGACGCCCGCAACCTCATCACGTTTCATCTGCGCGAAGGCGTGAAATTCCACTCCGGCAATCCGGTGACTGCTGACGATGTGGTGTGGTCGATGCGCCGCATTCTGCATCTCAATCTGGCACAGGCCTCGGTGTGGAAATCCTACGGATTCAGCAAAAAGAATGTCGATGAGATGGTGCGTTCGCCGTCTCCCGGTATCGTCGAAATTCAGTTACCCAAACCCAATGATCCGAAACTGGTGATCTACTCGCTGGCGGCGCTCGGCAGCGTGGTGGCGCTGGACAGCAAAACCGTGCAGGCCCATGAAGTGAATGGCGACTGGGGTAACCGCTGGCTGACCACCAACGAAGCCGGTTCCGGGCCATTTCGTCTCGATAGCTGGCAGGCGAAAGATGTGCTGAACATGAGTCGCAATCCGCAGTACTGGCGCGGTGAACCGAAACTGTCGCGCGTGGTATTCCGTCATTTTCAGGAATCCCAGACGCTGCGCCTGATGATTGAAAAAGGCGATCTGGATATTGCCAATAACATGGCGGTGTCCGATGTGAAAGCGCTGAGCCACGACCCGGCCATGCAGGTCGATCAGGTGAAAAAAGGCACCATTTATTACGTGGCGATGAGCATGAAAGAGCCGCATTTCGCTAACCCGAAAGTACGCGAAGCGGTGCGCTATCTGATTGATTACCAGGGTATCGGCAAGGCGCTGATGGACGGTTATGGCATCGTGCATCAGCGTCCTATCCAGGTCGGTATGCCTGCCACGTTGCCGGATCCGGGTTATAAGCTGGATATCCCGCGTGCCAGAACTTTGCTGGCGGAAGCCGGTTATCCCAACGGTTTTGATACTACGCTGCGGGTACTGGCCGATCAGCCTTTCCTCAATATCGCGATTGCGGTGCAGTCCACGCTGATGCAGGCGGGGATCCGCGCCAAAATCGTTACCGGTACCGGCAACCAGATTTACGGCGCGATGCGTGAACGCAAGTTCGACATGCTGGTCGGGCGCGGCGGCAGCGGCGTGGAACCCCATCCGCATTCCAGCCTGCGTGCGCTGGTCTACAACCCGGATAACAACGATGCGGCACGGCTGACCAATTTTCAGGGCTGGCGCACCGGTTTCTATGACAAACAGCTGAATGCGGATATCGATCAGGCGCTGCTGGAACGTGACCCGGAGAAACAAAAGCAGGATTACTTCGCCATTCAGCAACGCTACGACGCGCTGATCCCGGCGCTGGTGCCGCTCTCGCAAATGGTTGATTCCATTGTGGTGCGCAGGGACGTCAAAAACTACCTGCCGCATCCTTCTGCCACCACGTTCCTGCGTGACGTCTGGAAAGACGAACCTGCTGACGTGCAGCCAACCGGAGGTAAAGGGTTATGACCATGCAAATTCCGGCTCCTGCTTCAAAGCAAACGGCGCGGATGTCATTCCCTGCCGGGCGCATCGGCAAACGTCTGGTGCAGGTAGCGGTCACGCTGTTCGGACTGCTGCTGCTGACGTTTTTTATCGGCCGCGTGATGCCGGTGGATCCGGTGCTGGCGATTGTCGGACCGGACGCCGACCACAGCACCTATGAGCAGGTTTACCATCAGCTCGGCTTTGATAAACCGCTGTGGACGCAGTTCGGTATTTACCTTTCCGGGCTGGCGCATGGCGATTTGGGCAATGCGCTGCTGACCGGTAAACCGGTGACGCAGGACATTCTGCGCGTGTTCCCGGCCACCATGGAACTGGCGACGCTGGCGATCATTCTCGGTGCGGGCGTCGGCATTCCGCTCGGTGTGCTGGCGGCGGCAAAACGCAACAGCATCGCGGATTATGTGGTGCGCATCATCAGCCTGGCGGGTTATTCCACCCCGATATTCTGGGTCGGCATGATGGGCTTGCTGGTGTTTTACGCCTGGCTGGGCTGGGTCGGCGGTGCCGGGCGGCTGGATTTCAGCCTCGACGGACAGGTTACCCGCCACAGCGGTTTTATGCTGATCGACGCACTGATCGCAGGCAACGGGGAAGTGTTTCGCAACGCGCTTAATCATCTGATTTTACCCGCGGCACTGCTCGGTTTTCACTCGCTGGCCTACATCAGCCGCATGACCCGCAGTTTTATGCTGGCGCAGCTTTCGCAGGAATTTATCATCACCGCCCGCGTGAAAGGGCTGAGCGAATGGCATGTGCTGTGGAATCACGCGTTCCGCAACATTCTGGTTCAGTTGCTGACCGTGGTGGCGCTGGCATACGGCTCGCTGCTGGAAGGCGCGGTGCTGATCGAAACGGTGTTTTCCTGGCCGGGCTTCGGTTCGTATCTCACCAGCAGCCTGATGCTGGGCGATATGAATGCGGTGATGGGCTGCGTGCTGGTGGTGGGTATGATTTTCGTGGTGCTGAATTTGCTCTCTGACCTGCTGTATCAGGTCTTTGATCCGAGGACAAAAGTATGACGATTTCCCTTGATTCCGTCACGCTCAGCGCGGGCGACGAAAAACGTCAGCGCGTGAAAAGGGCGTTTGGCCGGGCGGGCCATTTTCTGTGGCAGATGGCGTGTAATCCGCTGACCGCCATCGGTGGCGCGATTGTTCTGGTGCTGATGATTGTGGCGGTTTTTGCGCCGTGGATCGCACCGTTTCATCCGCTGGTGCAGGATTTAAACAATGCGCTCAGCCCGCCGTCGGCGGCGCACTGGTTCGGCACTGACGAGTTTGGCCGCGATATCTTCAGCCGTCTGGTGTATGGCTCGCGTATCACGCTGTATATCGTGTTGCTGGTGTCGGTTACCGTCGGGCCGCTCGGTTTGCTGCTTGGCGTTACCGCCGGTTATTTCGGCGGGAAAACCGACATGGTGCTGATGCGCGTCACTGACATCTTCATCTCGTTCCCGAGTCTGGTGCTGGCGCTGGCATTTGTCGCGGCACTCGGGCCGGGGCTGGAACATGTGGTGATCGCCATTACGCTCACCGCCTGGCCACCGATTGCGCGTCTGGCGCGGGCCGAAACGCTCTCGCTGCGACAGGCTGACTTTATCTCAGCGGTACGTTTGCAGGGCGCGAGTCCGCTGCGGGTGTTGTGGCGTCACATTGTGCCGCTGTGCCTGCCGTCGGTGATCATCCGTATCACCATGAATATGGCGGGGATTATCCTGACCGCAGCCGGTCTGGGTTTCCTCGGGCTTGGCGCCCAGCCGCCGGATCCGGAGTGGGGCGCAATGATATCAAGCGGCCGTACGTACATGATGGAGTGCTGGTGGGTGGCGACTATTCCCGGTCTGGCGATCCTGATTAACAGCCTGGCGTTCAACTTTTTAGGAGATGGCCTTCGTGACATTCTCGATCCCCGAAATGACTGACGCTCCGGCGTTACTCGATGTGCAGGATTTGCACGTCAGCTTTGTGAATGGCCGTCAGGTCACGCAGGCAGTACGCGGCGTGTCTTTCCAGCTCGGGCGCGAAAAACTGGCGATAGTCGGTGAATCCGGATCGGGTAAATCCACCGTGGGGCGTGCGCTGCTGCATCTGCATCCGTCGAAAGCGCGTATCACCGCCAGCAAAATGCAGTTCGCCGATGTGGATTTGCTGCACGCCAGCCCGGCGCAGATGCGACAGGTGCGCGGTAAGCGGATTTCAATGATTATGCAGGACCCGAAATATTCGCTGAATCCGGTGCTGTGCGTCGGCGATCAGATTGCTGAGGCGTGGCGTTCGCACCACAAATGTTCCTATAACGATGCCAAAAGCAAAGTGCTGAACATGCTCGACGTGGTGCGTATCCGCGAACCTGAACGTGTATACGGCCTGTATCCGCACGAGATTTCCGGCGGACAGGGGCAGCGCATCATGATCGCGATGATGCTGATCACTGACCCGGAAATGGTGATTGCCGATGAGCCGACCTCGGCGCTTGATGTGTCCGTGCGTTTGCAGGTGCTGGCGCTGCTCGACGACCTGGTGAAAACCCGCGGTCTGGGGCTGATATTTATCAGTCACGACATCAATCTGGTGCGCAGTTTCTGCGACCGCGTGCTGGTGATGTACGCCGGGCGCATTGTCGAATCCATTGCCGCAGCCGATCTGGATAACGCGCAGCATCCGTACACCCGTGGTCTGCTGAACGCGCTGCCGGACATGGATAACCGCCGTTATCCGCTGCCGGTGATGCAACGTCAGGCCAGCTGGCTGACCGATTAAGGAGCACGTATGCCACAGAAAACGATGATAGACGTGCGCAACCTGAACCTGAGTTTCGGTGAGGGCGCGAAGACCACGCAGGTGCTGACCGAGGTCAATATTGCCGTGCGTGAAGGCGAGATTTTCGGGCTGGTGGGCGAATCCGGTTCCGGTAAAACCACGGTGCTGAAATGTCTGGCGGGATTGTTTACTCACTGGCAGGGTGAGCTGGAAATCGATGGTCAGCAGCTCGAGCACCGCATTGGCCGCGAGCGTTGCAGACTGGTACAGATGGTGTTTCAGGATCCGTATGGTTCACTTCATCCGCGCCATACTATCGGCGATATTCTGGAAGAACCGTTGCAAATCCATCGTATCGACCAGCGGGAGCAGCGGATTAACACCATTCTGGAGAAAGTGGGTCTGAACCGCGCATTCCGCAGCCGCTATCCGCATCAGCTTTCCGGCGGTCAGCGCCAGCGCGTGGCGATTGCGCGGGCGCTGATCCTTAAACCGCGTGTTCTGCTGCTCGATGAACCCACGTCTGCGCTGGATGTTTCCGTGCAGGCGGAAATACTTAATTTGCTGTTCGATCTTCAAAAAGAGGAAGGGTTGACGTATCTGATGGTGACACACGATCTGGGGGTTATCGCCCATCTTTGCCAGCGTGTTGCAGTAATGAAATACGGCAAAATCCTCGAAACGCTGGACACTGATGCCTTGCTGCGCGGCGATATCCGGGATGATTACACCCGCGTGCTGGTCGATGCCAGCCGTGACTACAGCCGGGAAATGGCGGCAAAAGTGATGCTATAGGAAGGATAAAAGGCCACTGTAGCGGCAGTGATGCAGCGGCCTTTTACCTCTTATCCCTGATCCTGCCCAGTTTCATCGTCACCTGCTCCGGCATTTTATCCAGATTATCTTGCCGCAACCCCATCACCACGTTGTAACCCGCGAACAGAGTGCGATCGCCCAGACGCGGCAGCGGTGCGCATCTTTCCCCGTGCGTGTAAACGCTATCTCATAGCGCAGAATATCGCTGATAGCCTCGCTGCCGCTGAACCTGAGCACTGAAATATCGACGCCGGGCTGCTGAGATTCAAGTCTTTTAAGACGTAGCTGATAATGGTTGTGGACCGGTAATTTACTGCCTGCAAGAATATATTCCTGAATGCTCATTTTTTAATTCCCTTTGACACAACGCAGCATGTGGCTGGTTAATCGACACCCTGTTTACTGGTTATGAAATGAATCCATTGTGTTTCGTTAACATAATGCCAGATAAGTGCCGGCGCAGCGGCTCAGAATTGAACGGTAGTGTATGAGTGGATTGAGGGATGTAGTTCAGGGTTGACAGAATGGCGGAAGCTGTTTAATTTCGTTGATACTATCAACTAACAGAGTTAAAAATGACGGCCATTCATTCGATTCGCACCGAGCTGCGTTACCTTGTCAGGGAGCTCGGGTTGCTGGATAAAAACTGTTTTCGCTCGGGTTTATCTCTTACGCAGGCGCATCTGCTGACCTATCTTTCAAAGAACGGCGTGACGTCTTTTGCTGAGTTATGCCTGCAACTGAGCATGGATAAGGCCTCGCTAAGCCGCACGCTGAACGTGCTGGCCGGAAAAAATTATGTTGAACCGGTCACCGGAGAGAGAGACAAGCGGCAAAAAAGTTTTCAGCTGACGACGGCAGGTGCGCAGTGTTTAGCCGCGGCTGATGCTTCGGCGGATAATGAATTTTCATTTGTTCAAAATGCAATGGAATTACAGCAAGCGCAGGAAATAATTAATGGGTTACGTGCGTTGAGAATAAATACTTTCCGGCGGAATGCCGCACGTCATCCGCAAAGAATACAAATTGAAATTATGCGCAGTAATTACCTTCCCGAAGTGAAAAAACTCTTAATGGAGACTTTTTCGCAGGAACAGAATATTCCGCAGGCGCTTATTCTGTTACCCGCAGAGCTTAAAACTAAATGCTGGATAGTTCGCTCGGGAGAATATGTTCTGGGCACTGTCGCCTGCTGGCAGGAAAATAACGAATGGCACTGGGGAAGGTTTGCCGTTAATCCTTGTTATCGCGGGATGGGCATCGGCAGGCAACTGGCGCGGGTTTCCCTGACGGAGATGCTTGAAGAAACAGATAACGTGATAATGGAGGCGCGGGATTCCACGGTCAGGATCATCAGCGAGCTGGGTGGAAAAATCACCGGGCCCACCCGTGATTTCTACGGCATGCCCATCACCCCGATGCATCTGAAAAAAGAAGATTTTGAGCACGTAACAGAACAGCGAAAAAATACACGCCTGACCGGAGATTGTCATGAGGCGAAATTGAGTCCGGCCGGTCATCAGGGCGGCAGTACCGTCAGATTGGCGCGAAAATAATGATTCAGGTAACAGTTCAGCCAGCCCTGACGGTTTTTTTCCAGCGCAAACTGCTCATCGTCACCGCCATCACGGACAGCAGCGCCAGCGCACCGGCAGGCGCGAGCACACTCCACGGGGCGCGTTCAATATACGGCATCCCTTCCGCCAGCACGCGTCCCCATTCCGGTGCGGGCGGGGATGCGCCAAGCCCGAGAAAACCTAATGACGCCAGCGCCAGCGCGATGCCCGGTAAACGCAGCAGGGCGTGGCGCAACAGCGGACCCGCCAGCGCAGGAAACACATAAAATACATTACGGCGCAACGCGCCCACGCCAATGACCGCAAGCATCTGCATGTATGGCCTTGCGCGGATTTCGGCCACCAGCGCGGCGGTATGTGCTGCCAGCGGCGCCCAGCTTACGGCGGTGACGGCAATCGCCGCGCCGGTGGCGGTTGGGCCATTGATGGCAGCGATCACCAGCCCGGCAATGACCGGCGGCAGTGCGTTAGTGACTTCAATCGGGCCGGTCATAGCACGGGGAAAAGCACCGGTAATCACGCCTGCGAGCAGGCAAATCAGTGAAACACTCAGTGCCTGCAAACAGGTGCTGAATGTGCCACGCGCCACGCGGGCGAGAAGGTCACGACCCATCGCGTCAGCGCCAAACGGCAAAGCGAAAGAGGGGGATTGCAGGCGCAAATACTCTGATGTCAGCGGGTCGCGCGGCAAACCGGCGAGAACCATAACGACCAGAACGCTCAGACAAAGCCACGGCAGCCATGCCCGCTGTTTCTCGGGCGTGGCATCGGGTTGCGGAACCGGCACCGCACCCAATGACAACGCACGGCCCAGTAATATCCGCCGCATGCCGCCCGTCAGCATGCCGATGGCGGAGGCCAGCAGCAGCAGGATCAGCACGCCGGTTTGTAACGCCGGTAAATCTCCCGCTGCCGCCGCGCCCAGCGTAGCGCGCCCCAGGCCGGGGATGGCGAAGACTTTTTCCACCGCGATTGCACCGCCGGTCAGCGACACCAGCACCAGTCCGGTTAACGGCATTACCCCGGGCAATGCGCGCCGGATGATGGCCAGTGCGGTATGGCGGCGCGAAATGCCCAGCACGCTCCAGGTGGTCAGCCAGCTTTCATTAAAGACACCGCTGAGGGCATCGGAATACAGCCGCCCGAGATATCCGCCTGCCGGAATGCCCAGCGCCAGCGCAGGCAGCACAGCGTAATACCAGCCGGACCAGCCATAAGGCGGGAAAAATTTCAGCCAGACAGCGCCGGTAATCAGCAGCACCGACGCCAGTAAAAACTCGGGCAGCGCCGTCAGCAGTGCGGCCAGAAAACCGGCCGGGCGTGCCGTGCCGCCCTGCAAGCCACGAATCATCGTGCCCGCGCATAACAGCAGTGCAATCAGAAACGCCACGCCAGCGGAAGCCGCCATCAGCGTCAGTGAAACGCCGGTGGCCCGCAACATGCCGGGTAAAACCGGCATGCCGGATACCCAGGAAATTCCCGCGTCCCCCCGCAACAAACCGGCCAGCCAGTGGGTCAGTGCATGCCACGGCCCCTGATCTAACCCCAGAGTAAGGCGGATCGCATTGAGCGTTTCTGCCGTGGCTTCCTGCTCACCGGATTTTGCGCGCAGCAAGGTCAGTGCCGGATCACTGCCCGACAGCCACGGCAACAGGCCGATCAATACCACGATGGCGGCCAGCGTCAGCAAGCGCGAAATCAGCGGTATCCACGCACCGCCGGTCTGGCTCATGCGAACACGGCTGACGGCCATGCAGGTGCGGCAATACAGAGATTCACTCATCAGTCGGCCTGAACCGCACGTTGTGTTGCGGCATTGATTAATGTGCGTTCACGCGGGTCGCGCACTGCATCACGAATATCCGCTGCTTCGCCCTGAATCACCCGTTCATGCAACATTGGAATGGCGGCATCCGTGGCGAGGATCAGGTTTTCAGCCTGCATGATCGCCTGGCGGCGTTCAGCGCCAGCCGGAATAACGGCAGCCTTTTGCAGCGCCTGATCGATGTCAGGGCGGCAAAGCTGCGCAATGTTAAACGACCCTTTGCAGGCAAAATCGCTGTACATATAGGCCACCGGGTCGCCGGAATCCAGCACCGTCGCACGGGATAAAATAAAGGCATCGAACTTGCCTGCCAGCGCGTCAGATTCGATTTGTGAGTATTCGCGCACTACCTGTGTCACGGTAAAACCGGCGGCCTTCAGTTGTTGCGCAAGATACACCGCCACCTCCGGCAGTTCAGCGCGGTCACTGAATGTCGCTAACGTGATGGTTTCACCGGCCGGTTTACGGGCAGCTACCGGATGGCTCACCGGCTGGCGCAGTTGTGCTGCCCAGGGGAGTGCCGGGCCGAGCAGACCCTGCGCCACATCTGCGCGTTTTTCGTAGACATTATCCACCAGTTGCTGACGGTTAATCGCCTCGCGAACGGCGGCACGCAGCGCCGGATCCTGCATGACGCCGAGGCGCGTATTGAGATACAGCGTGTTGGTGCGCGGCATCGGCACCTCGTGGATTAAGTTCTGATCGAGCAGCGGGGCCTGAGACACGGGAATGGCTTCGACAATATCCGCTGTGCCGCTGCGTAATGCCGCGCCGCGTGCGGTGCCGTCCGGCACGAAACTGACATCAATGCCGCTGGCTTTGGCCTTTTCACCCCAGTAACCTGCGAAACGTTCAAGCCGGGCGCTGCTGGTGCCATTCACCTGCACCAGTTCAAACGGGCCGGAACCGGTATGGCGTGGATCCGCCACGCCGCTGGCGCTGTAGGCTTTTTGTGAAAGAATCGCCAGTTGCGGGCTGGACAGACGCTGCGGCAGCAACGGATCCGGCAGTGCGGTGGTCACAATCACCGCCAGTGCGCCGTCAGCCACGGCGGTCAGTTGCACGCCATCCAGAATGCGCGGTTTCGGCGCGGCATGGGCGGCGACGGTCAGTGCATTCACCACTGTGGCGGCATCAAGCGGGCTGCCGTCGTGGAATTTCACACCGGCACGCAGCGCGAAACGCCAGCTGTGATTACCGATTGGCTGCCAGCGGATGGCCAGCGCCGGTTGCGCTTCGCCGAGCTTATCGAGCGTCACCAGCGTCTCTGCTGTACTCCAGCGTGAGAGTTTAAATGCATCGTCGCTGAGCGGCGTCAGGCCGGAACGCGGCGGCTGTAACATCGCCAGCCGCAGGCGTGGATCCGCGCTTTTTTCCGGGGTTTTATCGGCTTCACTGAAGCAACCGGTCAGTAAAAGGGCAGCAGAAAGCAGCCCGGCCAGCGGGCTTACACGTAACAGAGACATCAGAAGTTCCTTGTCAGATTGCAGGAGGGGGCAACTGGCGGCAGATTCGCCACATCGCCAGCGCGCTTAAAAAGGGAACGGCGGCCAGCGCCAGCCACGGAATCACTGCGCCCGGAGAGGGTGTCAGGGCGTTATCGAGCAGGCCGCCGAGCAGGAAATTGCCCGCGAGCACCGCAGCGCCGCCCATCGACGACAGCGCACCATAATGCGCACCGAGATTATGTTGCCCGGCAAAGCGCGGAATGAGATCCATCCCGACCGGCACAATCAGCATCTGGCCGACAGTCAGCAGGGTAATCAGTAATACGGAAGGCAGCAGCCGCAGCCAGCCTTCCGGCGGTATTGTCCAGGCGAAAAGCGCCACGGCGATAAACGCGGAAGACAGCAATCCGAAGCCCGCAGGTAAAATCCGCGCCGCGCCTATCCGGCGGGAAAAACGCGCCAGCGGCATTTGCAGAACGATCACCAGAACCGAGGCCAGCACGAACAGCGGCCCGAGATCCTGCTCGCTGCCGCCCGAACGGCGCAGCTCCACCGGCAGCGCCAGATACAACTGGTTGTAGCTGAACAGATAAGCGCTGTAGGCAATAATAAAGGCCACAAAACGCGGCTGACGGAAGGTCTGCCACCACGGCACAATTTTCAGTTCAGCGGTGCGTTCCGGCGTGGCGGGCAGCGTGAAAAACAACACCACCAGCGCAATCAGAAACAGACCGGAACCGGCCAGCGCCACCGGCTGAAAACCGTAACCGGACAGCAGCGATCCGAGCAATGGCCCCAGCACCGCACCCAGTTCCGCGCAGACCGCCGAGAGCGCGAACCATTCTGCCCGGCTGCGTTTTCCGGCTTTCTCGCTGTGCGTTCCTGCCTGTGCCAGCAGCGCTTCGATCGAAGGGGAAAACAGTGCGCCGCCGATGCCGGTCAGACAGGCGCCGAGAATCACCGGTGCCAGTGTGTCGGAAAGCCCGAGCAGCAGAAAACCGGTGATACGCACCACGCAGCCCAGCAGAATGATGACCCGTGCGCCGTAGCGGTCAGACAGTGCCCCGCCGAGCAAAAACATGCCCTGTTGCGAGAATGTCCGCAAACCCAGCACCAGCCCGATCGCCCAGCCGGAAAGCAATAAGTCGTCGCGCAGAAAAATCGCCAGGAACGGCACGACGGCATAAAAGCCAATGTTAAATACCAGATTGCTGGCGAGCAGCAGCGGTGGTTTTGGCGCAGAAGCGCGGGCAATGGAACGGGTCAGCATCCGGTTATCCGTTAACGGTCAAAGGTAAATGAGGAATGGCCTGCAGCAGTTGCCGGGTATGCGTATGGTCCGGGGCGCGCAAAATATCCTGTGTGGCGCGGTCTTCCACAATTTTGCCGCCGTGCATTACCAGCAACCGGTCGCATAGCCCGGCCACCATCGAGATATCGTGCGTGACCATCAGCAGACCCATGCCATTTTGCTGCGTCACCTGTTGCAGCAGTTGTTTGATCTGCCCGCGCAGGGGAAGATCCAGCCCGCTCACCGGCTCGTCGGCCACCAGAAATTGCGGGCGGATCGCCAGCGCACGGGCAATCGCCAGCCGCTGCGCCTGCCCGCCGGAGAGTCCGGCTGCCGTCCGCCCTATCAACGTTTCGTTCAGGCAGACCTGCGCCATCACGTCAGTCACGCGCAGACGGATATTGCCGCTAAACCCGAGGCGTTTCAGCGGTTCGGCAATAATCTGATAAACGGTCTGAGCCGGTGGCAGCGAACCGGCCGGATCCTGCGGAATGTACTGCACGCGCTGCCGGTATGCGCGCAGAGACCGTGCAGAGCCGGGGCGAATTTTAACACCGGCGCAATATACTTCACCGCTGTCGGGAGATTCAAGCGCCAGCAAGATTTTCAGCAGGGAGGATTTTCCGCAGCCGGACGCGCCGACCAGCCCGAGCGTTTCGTGGTGGCCGATACGCAGCGACAGATGCTCAAAAAGCGCAGCGTGCTGCCTGCGCCAGCCGGAACGCGGCAGGGCGAAATGGCGGCTGACGTTATGCAGATGCAGAAACGGTTCGGTGAACAGATGCAGTGAAGATTCCATCAGACGGCAACCCCGCGCAGCGACGCGGCATTCTGATGCAGCGCGGCGGCCTGTCTTGCAGCGTGAACCAGTTTTCTGGAATAAGGATGTTGCGGATGACGGAGTAACTGCGCCATACCGGCAGATTCCACCAGCACGCCGTTTTCCATTACCAGTGCGCGCTCGCATAGCTGCGCGGCGACGGCAATATCATGGGTGATAAACAGCAGCGCCCGGGGTGATTGCGGGCGGGTGCAGGCGTTATGCATGACCTGTAAAACCTGTTGCTGGGTCAGCACGTCGAGCGCGGTGGTCGGTTCATCCGCCACCAGCAGCGAAGAAGAGGATTGCATCGCCAGCGCCAGGCACAAACGCTGGCGCTGACCGCCGGAAAGCTCCGCCGGATAACGGGTGGAAAATTGTGCAATATCGCCCAGCCCGACGGCATCCAGCATCGTGCAGATTTCGTCTTCGCGGGCGGCGGGCAGGGCGAGACGTAGCTGTTTTCCGAGCGTCATCAGCGGGTTCAGTGCGGTGGAAGAATCCTGAAAAACCGTGGCGACGCGGCTGGCAGCACAACGTGAAACCGGATGTATGCCGCGCACTTCGACGCTATTCACCCGAATGCTGCCGCCGTGTATCGCGCCCGCAGGCAATGTGCCGGTGATGGCTTTGGCAGTCAGTGATTTACCGGAGCCGGAAGCACCAAGCAGACAAACCCGTTCGCCCGCACTGACGCTGAAACTCAGTCCGCTGACGCGTTCTTCACCTGCGAGCCGCACTGTCAGCCCTTCCACCGCGAGAACCGGTTCAGTATTTTGCGTCCTGTTGTATGTCATTCCCTAAACCTGTTCATCGCTGCGACTGTTTTGATATGTGATAACATAACAAAATGTGTCAATTTAATGCAAAAGGTTTTGTGATTTTCTCTGTGCTATTTGCCGGTGCAACTGTGTGCAGCACCCTTTCAGGCAGCGAAATGATGAGCTCGCCGCTGTCGTAGCCGGGACATGATGAAGCAAAGCTGGGAGGAACAATCAGATGACGCGAGATGAATTAACATCTCTCATCATCCTCATGTGACGACATTGAATATCTATTTGATCTGCGAGAAGTGCGGGGAACGCCAGTGCAATTTAGGGGTTAAAAAGCATTGTGGCTGTGCGATGGGGTGTTCATTCATCAGATCATTTATCATGCTGAAGCAGTGCATGGCCAGCTCCCCGCAGTCCTGAGCGACGGTATCAATTTTCACGGACAGCGAGTCGTAAAGATAGTGATCGTCAAAACTGCAAAGATGGATATCACTCTCAAGCAATTGATGCTGACTCATATAGCGCAGAACCCCTTCCATCAAACCGCAGGAGGCCACGAAAAGCGCTTTGGGTGGACGCCCAAGCCGGGCACACAGCTGCGCAAACATTTCGTAGCCGGAGCTCGGGTGGTAGTTGCCGTACACAATCCAGTCGGGGTCGAGACTGACACCTGCCCGCTGCAGGCCAAGCTGATAGCCTGCGAGGCGATCGCGGGTCGGAGAAATTCGCGGCTGGCCGCCGATAAAATAAAACTCGTCCCGCTGAATTTTCGCTATCCGCGAAACCAGTTCTGCTGAAGATTCGATGGCTTCACAGACAACAATAGGGAGCTGCGTGTCCTGCATATGACGGTCAAACAAAACGACGGGGACTTGCTGGCTGATTTTTACGTATTCCGCATCGCTGAGCATGCTGGACGCCACAATCAGGCCATCGACCTGACGCTGGATGAGATTATTGACCACCATGGTTTCCTGGCTGGTATTTTCATCCGTACAGGCAATCAGCAGCTGCATGCCGTTCTCACGACACAGTGTTTCAAGTTCGTTAGAACAGGCAGCAAAACCGTAGTTGGTCATTTCCGGCACCACCAGCCCCAGGGTGAAACTGCGGCTGACATTCAGCGAACGGGCGTGAATGCTCGGCTGATAATGATGTTCAGCCGCCACGGCGAGCACCCGATCCCGGGTAGGATCGGAGATACGAAACTTCTTGCTGTGCCCGTTGAGTACCTGGCTGGCAGTCGATTTCGATACGCCAGCCAGTTCGGCTATGCCACTGATAGTGATGCGTTTGGTCTTTTTCACTGCGCCATATTCTGTTGTCCGGAAAGACATTTATTCTATCACGCATTCCGCCAACGACCAGTGGCGCAGCGTAATCTGATGAGAACCCTGCAAGTTCAATTGTGCTGGTAAAACAGGGAAATAGCGTGCGGACATCACCGCTTCTCCGTCATTAATGAAAATTTCAAGGCTCGATGCATCGCTTAACACCGTCAGCTTACGTAACTGCCCCTGCCAGACACGATGTTCAGGCACACCCGTACGTCGGTTTTTACGGCTTAAACGCAGCCATTCTCCGTCGAAGCTGAGGGTCATATCACCACCAAAATCGGCGATGAAGGGGTGCTCAGTGACAATCTCTGTCTCGGCGTGGGTGATGTCCAGAGGCAGGCAATAGTCCGCAATCCCTTGCCATGTCTGCTCGTCACGACGAAGTTGTTGCAGTTCACGGGCCGGTTTCTGGATGATTTTTCCCGCGACCAGTGTCAGTTCGCGCGGGCAGGTCAGGGTATGCAGCCAGCCGTTTTGTATCGTTGGCTGGAAAAATTCATCACCGTCCGGGATCCCCATCCACCCAATCAGCAGGCGTCGCCCGTCATCCGTCTGCGTGGTTTGCGGTGCATAAAATTCGAACCCCAGATCCAGCTCAGCGAAATCGCCGTGCGTAAACGTGGCATTGGCGTAATCCAGTTGTCCGACAAAATAACCCGACTGGAAGGTATTCAGATAACGGTCAGATTCCGCCGCTAAACCTTGCGGGCAGCAAATCAGAATGTCGTTTTCGGCCAGCCGGAATAAGTCCGGGCACTCCCACATGTAACCGAACTCACCCAGCCCGTGTAAACCTGAACCGGCAATTTCGCCGAGCAGATCCCACGCGGATAAATCGTCAGATCGCAGCAATAACACTTTGCCCTGAAGGCTGAGATCCTGAGCGCCCAGCACCATGTACCAGTGTTTGTCATGCCACCAGACTTTCGGATCACGCACATGTCCGGTATAGCCTTGCGGCAGGTTGAATACCGGCCCGGTTTTATCAAACTCACCCTCAGCATTTTCGCGCGCCAGACACTGAAACGCCGTGCGGCTGCCATCGGGATATTTCACGTTGCCGGTGTAAATCAGCGTCAGTTGGCCGTTGTCTGTTACGGCTGAGCCGGAATAACAGCCGTGGGTTTCGTATTCTTCTGACGGCGCCAGCGCCAGTGGTTCATGCTGCCAGTGAAGTAAATCTGCTGAACTCCAGTGCCCCCAGAACTTGGCACCGTGCGCGCAGGCCAGCGGGTTCCATTGATAGAACAAATGGAATCGACCGTTATGCTGGATAAAGCCATTAGGGTCATTGAGCAGCCCGACCGGCGGCGCGAGATGCCAGCCGGGACGGTACGGATCTGCCGCCGCTCTGACCTGACCGGCCACCACACTGCGCAGCGCTTTTTTCAGCAAACTGACTTCTGTCATTTTTCACTCTCCGTGTTGTATTTCAGCAGCAATGACAACAGGAATGCGCTGCCGAAGGCAATCACCAGACCAATCAGGTAGCTGAGAATCGAACTGGACTGCACGATGGCCAGCCCCGGAATACCGGTCAGGCCAACCGCCGTCATATTGACGTGCATCGCAACCACCCAGGCGCCGCCAAGCGCACCGCCGACCAGAGCGGCGAGAAACGGTTTCATGAAGCGCAGGTTGATACCAAAAATTGCCGCTTCCGTTATGCCCAACATCGCGGAGAATGCTGAAGGCACGGCAATGGCTTTAATTTTCGCATCACGCGTTTTGAAATAGACCGCAAGACAGGCTCCCCCCTGTGCAACATTCGCCATCGACCAGATAGGCAGCAGGAAATTCACCCCGATATTCGGGTTCCCCAGCAAACCGGCCTCAATCGCATGGAAGCTGTGGTGAATACCGGTGATCACGATAACCGAATACAATCCGCCAAACACCAGACCTGCCACCCAACCGGCATGGGTAATTAACGTGCTGAGAATAAAGGAGATACCGTCCCCGAGCGCACGACCCGCAGGGCCGATGATCAGGAAAGCGATAAAACCGGAAATGATGACCGTCAGGAAAGGCGTCAGGATCAGATCCAGTGCATCAGGGATCACTTTGCGCAGGCGTTTTTCGATGAAGCTCATAAACCAGACCGCCAGCAAAACCGGGAATACCGTGCCCTGATAACCGATCATCGCAATTTCAATACCAAAGAAATTCATGGTATGGAAACCACTGGCAACGCCCCAGGCGTTAGTCAGTGCCGGGTGAGTCAGAATGCCGCCCAGTGTTGCACCCAGGAACGGATTACCGCCAAATTCGCGCGCGGCAGTGAAACCAATCAGGATCGGCAGAATGATAAATGCCGCCGAGCTGAACATATCGAGCATGATAAAAATCGCGCTCTCAGGGTTGGCCCAGCCGTAGGTTTTCACCATGCCGAGCAGCCCCATCAGCAGGCCGGATGCGACAATCGCCGGAATAATCGGCACAAAGATATTCGACAGCACGCGCGCGAGTCGCTGGAAGGGATTGAGTTTTCGCGCCGCAATATCGGCGGCTTCGGATTTGCTCGATTCGCTGATACCGGCCACTTTAATAAACTCGGCGTACACCTTGTTCACCAGTCCCGTACCAAAAATGATCTGAATCTGTCCGGCGTTGCTGAAACAGCCTTTTACGCCTTCCACTTTTTCGATAGCACTTTTGTTGATCAGACTGTCGTCTGCCAGCACCAGGCGCAGACGTGTGGCACAGTGTGCCGCGCTGGCAATATTGTCCTTCCCACCCAACAGCGGAAGCAGCTCAGTCGCGATTGCATTGATGTTCATAGAATCCCTTAATTTGTCATTACCGTTAACACCCGGTCAGACCGGGTGCTTTTTTTTTAAATCAAACCCTGCCGTTTAGAACCAGGTTTCCATCTGGATGCCGAAATTCCACTGTCCGCCCGCTGTAAAGCCATCAGTACCAAATGAATCACTGGAGGAATAACTGTCGAGTTCTTTGCTCCAGTCCATGTAAGTGGCAAAGAAGCGGATTTCAGGGCGGCTCAGCATGTTGCTGATATCGCCCACTTTGAAGGTTGGTGCGAAGGTCAGTTTGTAGAAACCGCCTTTCACTTTGTTGTAATCGCTGTAACCCTGCGGATTGAGATCCATATACTGATAGCTGCCTTCATACGCCAGCTCGAAGTTCTCGGTAATTTGCTGAATCAGCCGGGTGTTGAAGGTCAGCCATTTATAGTCATCGCCGGAGACATAACGGTCTTTGCTCTGCTGAGCCAGAACAGCCGGAGCAATACTCCAGTTTTTGCTGATCGGTGTGATGCCGTAGGTTGCCAGACGCAGTGTACTGGCATCGTCAGTCAGATGTCCGTCAGAGCCCAGTGCTTTCACCTCCGCCCCCAGTCCGTGACCGTAAAGCAGCGCGGTTTTGGATGACCCTTCACGCAGACCATAGAAACTGTCGCCGTGGTACGCCAGCATGGTATGGAAGCCGGTATCCGCCGCATTAGTGATCCCATTTGTGCCGCTATTTTCGCGATCCTGATTGTTTTTGGCACGCAACCCGCTCAGCATCCACTGGAAAGGCCCGGCATAGTTGTTGGCTGTGACAATGTAATTTTCGATGCGGGTATCATCGTTGTTATCGTCTTCAAGATCGTCAAAGTTTCTTCCGTAAAGCGAGAAGTTACTTTTCAGGTTATCTCCCCATTTGACGTCATAGATCCCGCCGCCGGTCCCCGCCAGGAAGATGATGTCGGAATCGAGCCAGTGAATGTCGAAATTATCGCGGTCAAAGCGTTTACCCGCCCACAGCGTGGAATCTTTCCACGGACCGGTGAACGTCGGCAGCGAGCCGAGTTCAACAAAGGCCTGACGGATATTTAAATCGCTGGTCGCGCCGGTCCAGTCGTTGTAGCTGCGCTGACCGTCAGCCAGCATAACTTTGTAGCGGGAAGTCGCGCCGCTGGCCATTGTCTGGTTATGCTCCAGATTCAGCTCAACGTAGGTGTTGTTTTCATTGCCAAGACGCCCGACTGCTCCGCCGGTTTGTCCGGCAGGCGTCACGTACGGGCCGCTTTCCGTGGAGGTCGCCGAGTCATTCATGATCACGCCGGAACGGGCATATCCCGTGAATTTAAACCCGCTGTTATCACTGCTGTTTTTATTGTTATCAGCGGCTAACGTTTCAGTGCGTTTAGCCACATCGGCGGTTTGCTGCTGGGTGATTTCAGCCGTCTTCGCCACCTGACGGGTTTGCTGTTCGTTGCTGGCGGTGCGTGTTTCGAGTTGCTTAACCTGCTGTTCTGCCTGCGTAGCACGGGCTTCGGCCTTAGCGGCGCGGCTTTCGGCGAGTTGTAGTCGTTTTTCCATCGCCGCAAAGCGCGCTTCAATCGCACTGGCGGAGATATCGGCACCCTGGGCCGCAGAAGAAAGAATAAGTCCAATAGCAACAGCAAGATAGCGAGGTTTCATCATCATTTTTATCCCTTCAGAGGAAGTTTAATTATTATGGGAAAACCATTTTGCTAAATTGCTAAACTGGTTTTCCTGAGCACAATAAACACCCGTTATGTATTTACGCAACGAAGTTCGGCAGCCTTGTGCTGGATTTGTGATCTTGCTGGCAATTCCATCTCTCGTCCTGAAAATTCATTTGCTCTTGATTAGCTAAACCGGTTCTTCTATTTTATCGACAGACGATTTATCAGGATTTAAAAAAGGAATGAAGATGAATAACCGGATTTGGGTTTTGGGTGACGCCGTGGTGGATCTGATCGCTGAAGAGGATGACCGCTTATTAAAATGCCCGGGCGGGGCACCGGCGAATGTTGCCGTCGGGATCCGCCGCCTCGGGGGAGACAGCGCATTTATCGGACGCGTGGGCGATGACCCTTTCGGGAAGTTCCTGATGAAAACCCTCGCGGATGAGGGGGTGAATATTGACTGTATGTACCTTGACCCTCATCACCGTACCTCCACCGTGGTGGTGGAAAACGATGCTGACGGCGAACGCTCTTTCACGTTTATGGTGCGTCCGGGCGCGGATTTATTCCTCCAGGCCACCGATATTCCGGCTTTCCATCCCGGGGATTTTTTACATTTATGCTCAATCGCGTTATCTGCGGAACCTTCACGTTCCTCCGCCTTTCTGGCAATGGCGAAGATGAAAGCGGCAGGCGGTTATGTCTGTTTTGATCCCAATATCAGGCATGACTTGTGGTCTGATGAGGGACAACTGCGTGAAAATCTTGCCCGCGCCTTGTCGCTGGCTGATGTGATTAAAGTCTCAGAGGATGAGCTGGAATTTCTGACGGGCGAAGCGTTGCTGTCGGAGGGGATGCTGCGTCTGTGTGACCGCTATAATCCCGAGCTGCTGCTGGTCACGCAGGGAAAACTGGGGGTTTCGGTTTACCGGAAAAATAATGCCAGTCTGAAGCACTATCCGGCCCGCGAAGTGAAAGCGGTGGATACCACCGGCGCCGGAGATGCTTTTGTCGCCGGATTACTGGCCGGGCTGGCGCAACACTGGCCGCTGACCTCGGAGAGTGTCTGGCAACAGATCATTCATCAGGCACTGGCATGCGGTGCTCTTGCCACCACCGCCAGAGGCGCAATGACTGCATTACCCGACAGCGTTACCTTAAAAGCGTTCTCCTCTCAGGGGTAACCGCGCCCGACGATGTTGCCTGGACCGCAACTGTTCACCCGACGAAAATAATGTAAGTAATCTGTAATCCAACGTCATGTTTTACGAAAATCAAATGTTTGCCGCTGAACCTCCTATATATCCCACAGTCTGTTAGCGAGGTTATTTCTTCTGATAGCAAAATATTTTGTTAACAGGAATTTTTGTTAGTTGAAAAACGGCGAGCACGGATCACATGACAATGAAAAAATTACTCTTAGCGTCGCTGCTGTTCAGCAGTGCCCCGGTTTTTGCTGCCGGCGGGTTTGTCGTAAAAGACATTCACGTCGAAGGATTGCAGCGGGTCACCGTCGGCGCAGCCTTGCTGAGCATCCCCGTGCGCGTGGGCGATACGGTATCCGATGACGATATCAGCCAGACGATCCGTGCCTTGTTTGCGACCGGCAATTTTGACGATGTGAAGGTGCTTGAAGATGGCAACACGCTGATTGTTCAGGTGAAAGAGCGGCCAACGATTGCCAGCATTACGTTCTCGGGCAACAAAGCCATAAAGGACGAGATGTTGCAGCAGAACCTGGAAGCCTCAGGGATCCGCGTCGGGGACGCGCTGGATCGCACCACCATTTCGTCGATTGAAAAGGGACTGGAAGATTTTTATTACAGCGTCGGCAAATACAGCGCGAGTGTAAAAGCGGTGGTGACGCCGTTGCCGCGTAACCGCGTGGACGTGAAACTGGTCTTTACCGAAGGTGTGTCGGCAAAAATTCAACAAATCAATATTGTGGGCAATAAAGCTTTTACCAGTGACGATTTAATCGCCCATTTCCAGCTACGCGATGAGGTGCCGTGGTGGAATGTGATTGGCGATAAAAAATATGAAAAACAAAAACTGTCAGGTGATTTAGAAACACTTCGCAGTTTTTATCTCGACCGCGGTTATGCCCGTTTTAATATTGATTCCACCCAGGTCAGTTTAACGCCGGATAAGAAAGGGATTTATATTACCGTCAATATTACTGAGGGTGCGCAATATACCGTGTCCGGCGTGGTAGTGACCGGCGACATGGCCGGACATTCTTCCGAAATTGAATCGCTCGCCACCATTCCTGCCGGTGAATTGTATAACGGCGCGAAAGTCACCAAAGTGGAAGGTGACATCAAAAATCTGCTGGGCCGCTACGGCTATGCCTATCCGCATGTCACAACGCAAAGCGACATTAATGAAACGGATAAAACCGTGAAACTGCATATCAGCGTGGATACCGGCAACCGTTATTCGGTGCGCCGCATTCGTTTTGAAGGCAATGACACCTCGAAAGATGAAGTGCTGCGGCGCGAAATGCGCCAGATGGAGGGCGCGTGGCTGGGCAATGATCTGGTGCAGAAGGGCAAAGATCGCCTCAACCGTACCGGCTATTTCGAGTCGGTTGATGTGGATACCCAGCCGGTGCCCGGTTCAGCGGATCAGGTTGATGTGGTGTATAAAGTTAAAGAGCGTAACACCGGCACATTCAACGTGGGCCTGGGTTATGGCACCGACAGCGGCATCAGTTATCAGTTGGGCGTAACGCAGGACAACTGGCTGGGCAGCGGTAATACGGTCAGTTTCAGCGGCACGCGCAACTCCTATCAGACCTATGTCGAAGTCTCGGCCACTAACCCGTATTACACCGTTGATGGCATCAGCCTTGGCGGCAAAGTGTTCTACAACCATTACGACGCGGAAGATAACGATCTGGCGGCGTATAATCTGCAAAGTTACGGCACAGGCGTGAATCTTGGCCTGCCGGTCAGCGAAAACAATACGCTGAATCTGGGGCTGGATTATGTTCACAGTACGCTGAGTGATATGGAACCGCAGGTCGCGGTCTGGCGCTATCTCAATGCCAGCGGCGTACATCCGGGGCTGGTAACGACGTCCACCAACAGCGATGCACAACTGAGCACCAATGACTTCTTCGCCAGTGTCGGCTGGGCGTATAACGATCTTAACCGTGGCTTCTTCCCGTCATCTGGCACGCGCGCCAGCCTGGCGGCAAAAGTGACCACGCCTGGCTCGGACGACAGTTATTACAAAATCACCTTTGATGCCAACCATTACATTCCGCTGAGCGACAAATCGGACTGGGTATTAATGGGCCGCGCCAAAGCCGGTTACGCGGCAGGCATTGGCAGCAACGAAGTCCCGTTCTACGACAACTTCTACGCAGGTGGCTCCAGCTCGGTTCGCGGTTTCTCCTCCAACACCATCGGGCCGAAAGCGGCATATTACAAATGCAGCAGCGCTGACAGCTCGTATTCCACCTGTCCGGTGACCAAATCGACTGATGCGGTGGGCGGTAATGCGATGGCGATTGCCAGCGCGGAACTGTATGTGCCGACGCCGTTCATCAGCGAGAAATACGCCAGTTCAGTGCGCACCTCATTATTTGTCGACTCCGGTACGGTGTGGGATACGAGATGGAAAAATACCTCAGCGACCGAAGCCGCGGGTATTCCGGATTACAGCGACCCGACACATATTCGTGTTTCCAGTGGTATTGCGTTGCAATGGCAATCCCCACTCGGCCCGCTGGTGTTCTCTTATGCGCAGCCGCTGGTGAAATATGAAGGGGACAGTGCGGAGCAATTCCAGTTTAATATCGGTAAGACGTGGTAATAATAACGCTGTCTTACAAAGTTATTACTTTTTACAGACGCAATGAGAATAGAAAATAAATCTGATTCAATTATAATGCCGGCATGATGTTTATTGAGCAACCCTTAGGGTAAAACATCATGCCATTATAATATTGTTGGAGTTCTTTCTTTTAAGGGCTGCCCCTGTGCGGCCCTTCTTTTTATTCGTTTATCACAGCAGAAATAAGCGATTATTCTGCTTTGTGGTAATTCCCTTGCGCATCGGCACTTTCAAAAATCATTGAAACGGAATTGACACAATGGCGCAGATTCTTCTCGGTTAAATATTCCCCCTCAAAAACATGCCCCAGATGTGCCTTGCAGTTGGCACACACAATTTCTGTTCTGCGGCCATCGGCATCCGGCACACGTTCTACCGCACCCGGAATTTCATCGTCGAAAGCGGGCCAGCCGCAATGGGATTCGAATTTGTGTTCTGAGGAATACAGCGGCGCAGAACATCTTTTACAGACGTAACGGCCCGGTGAAAAGTGGTCGTTATACTCACCGGTATTCGGGCGCTCTGTCCCTTTGTTTTCGATGACAAAACGTTCAAAATCATTCAGTTCTCTGTTCATTATCATTGCTCCTGGCAGGTGACATTGCAGCCTTATAGTGTAGCGCTATATTGGGGCGACATATCAAGCTGCAAGTGCCCTCCTGCCATAGTGTGCTATTTCACGCCGCCGCCCAGCGTCTGCCACAGGGTGATACGGTTTTCAAAATCAGTCTGTTGCAGGGCAATCAGGTCGGTCTGCGCCGACCACAGTGAACGCTGATCGGTAAGCACCGTCAGATAATCGCCCGCACCGGTTTCATAACTGCGGCGCGCCAAATCGTAACTGCGCTGTGCGGCCGCAACATATTGCTGCTGGGCATCCATCTGTTCACTGAGCGTGGCACGGCGGGCGAGGGCGTCCGCCACATCTTTAAAGGCGCTCTGGATGGCTTTTTCATACGCGGCAATCAGCCCCTTTTTCTCCGCTTCAGCGTAGCGCAACTGCGCGGTATTACTGCCGCCGGTAAACAGAGGCAGGCTCAGGCTGGGCGCGAACGACCACACATTGCTGCCGTGGCTGAACAGGTTCGACAGCGAACTGCTGCCGACGCCTGCGCTGGCAGTCAGCGAGAGCGTCGGGAAGAAATTCGCCCGCGCTGCGCCGATATCCGCATTGGCACTTTTCAGGTTATGTTCCGCTTCCAGCACGTCCGGGCGGCGCAGTAATACCGACGACGAAATCCCGGCGGGCACCAGTTTGATGGCCTGCGGTGCCAGGCTTTCCAGCGTACCCGGCAACAGATTTTGCGCCACGGTGTCGCCTGCCAGCAGATTCAGGGCGTTGATGTCCTGCGCGACCAGCGTCTGGTAGCTGGCGACACTGGCGCGTGCCTGCTGATAAATCGCCATCGAAGAGCTGACGTCCGGCCCCGAGGCGACGCCTTCCTGTTGCCGCCGTTGCGTAATGCTCAGCGAATCCGCCGCGCTTTTCAGGGTATCCTGCGCCAGTTTCAGATTGCTGTTGTCCGCCGCCAGTGTGATCCACGCGGTGCTGGTTTCTGAAATCAGCGTCAGACGGGTGTTCTGCGCGGTCGATTCACTCGCCAGCCAGGTTTCTTTTGCCGCTGTGCTCAGGCTGCGGTTACGGCCAAACAGGTCGATTTCAAAACTGCTGACCGCACCGTCGGCGGTGGCGCTGCTGCTGACGCCTGCATCCTGCGTCCGGCTGCGGGTTTGTGAAAGCTCAGCATCCAGCGTCGGGAACAGGCTGGCGCGTTGCTCGCCATACAGCGCTTTGGCGGCTTCAATATCAGCAATCGCTTCCTGCAAATCGCGGTTGCTGGTCAGCGCTTTGGCCACCACGGCATTCAGGCGCGCATCGGCCATGATGCCCTGCCAGTCGCTCAGCACCGTGGTGGCCGCTGGCTGTGCGCCCTGCGCAGGCCAGACTGCAGGCACCGGCGCGGCAGGGCGCTGATAATCGGGATCCAGCGAGATACAGCCTGCCAGCAACATGGCCAGCGAAATAATACTCAGACGAAAAATCATGCTGACTCCTGCGCGTCTTTGTGACCGGTGAAGACTTTTTTCACCAGCACGAAGAACAGCGGAACAAAGAAAATAGCCAGTAAGGTGGCGGTCACGGTGCCGCCAATAATGCCGGTACCGATGGCGATGCGGCTGTTAGCCCCTGCGCCGGTCGCGACTGCCAGCGGCATCACCCCGGCGATAAAGGCCAGCGACGTCATCAGGATCGGGCGTAAACGGGTGCGGGCAGCGGAGAGCGCGGCAGCGGTCAGGGTGCTGCCTTGTTTGAGTGCTGTTTCGGCAAACTCAACTATCAGGATGGCGTTTTTCGACGACAGGCCGATGGTAGTCAGCAGCGCCACCTGGAAGTAAACGTCGTTATTCAGGCCACGCAGTTCGGCGGCAAGGGATGCGCCAAGCAGACCGAGCGGGATCACCAGGATCACGGAGAACGGCACGGACCAGCTTTCGTACAGTGCGGCGAGACACAGGAATACCACCAGAATCGAGATGGCATACAGGCTGAGCGCCTGACCGCTGGCGAGCTTTTCCTGCAGAGAGAGTCCGCTCCATGCCCAGGTTGAACCGGCGGGTAATTTATCCGCCAGCGCTTCCATTTTTGCCATCGCCGCGCCGGAACTGTAGCCGTCGGTGTTCTCGCCCTGGATCTCATAGGAAGTTGATCCGTTATAGCGCGCCAGACTTTCCGGGCCATAGGTCCAGTGGGTGGTGGCGAACGCGGAGAACGGCGTCATGCTGGTACCGTCGCTGCTGCGCACAAACCATTTATTCAGATCCGCCGGTTTGGAACGAAACTCGCTGTCGCCCTGGATATACACTTCCTTGACGCGGCCACGGTCAATGAAATCATTGACGTAAGTGCCGCCCCACGCGCTGCTTAGCGTGGCAGTGACATCGCTGAGCGTCAGCCCGAGCGCCACGGCTTTGTTGTTGTCGATATCCACCTGCAACTGTGGCATTTGTGGCAAATCATTGGCGCGAACCGATTGCAGTTCCGGACTTTTGGCGGCCAGTGCCAGCAGTTCGGTGCGCAGTTTGAGTAAGTCCGCGCGGCTGGTGCCGCCGGTAGCCATCAGCTCAAAGGTGAAACCGTTGCTTTGCCCGAGCCCGTCCACGGAAGGCGGCGTCATGGCGATGACTTTTGCGTCGCGGATCACCGCCAGATCCCGCATCGCGCGACCGGCTACCGCCTGCGCGGTGTTTACGGCACCCGGACGTTCATCCCAGTTCTTCAGTGACACAAACGCCATCCCGGCATTCTGACCGCTGCCGCTGAAGTTAAAGCCGGTGATGGTGAATATGACGTTGGTATTGGCTTTCTCTTTGCCGAGGAACCACTCTGTAACACGGGAATTGACGGCTTCGGTACGGTTCGCTGTCGCCCCGGCGGGCAGGGTGTATTGCACCATGACTTCGCCCTGATCTTCAGACGGCAGGAAGCTGGTCGGCAGTTGCCACATCAGCACGCCCATCAGTGCGGCCATGGCGCCGTAAATCAGCGCCATCACCACCGGACGGCGCTGCACATGCGTCACGCCATTTTCGTAGCGTTGTTCAGTACGCGAATACAAACGGTTGAAGCCACCGAAGAAACCACGGGTAGCCTGTGGTTTATGGCGCAGAAACGCGCCGCACAGCGCCGGTGTCAGGGTCAGCGCCACCACCACGGAAAGTATCATGGCGGAAATAATGGTGACGGAGAACTGGCGGTAAATCACCCCGGTTGAGCCGCCGAAAAACGCCATCGGCAGGAACACAGCAGAGAGCACCAGCGCAATCGCCACCAGTGCGCCGGAGATTTCTCCCATCGACTTCTCGGTGGCCTCGCGGGCGGGAAGCCCTTCATCACGCATGATGCGCTCAACGTTTTCCACCACCACGATAGCGTCATCCACCAGCAGGCCGATGGCCAGCACCATCGCGAACAGCGTCAGGGTGTTAATGGAATAGCCGAACAGCGCCAGTACGCCAAACGTGCCGAGCAGTACCACCGGCACCGCCAGCGCGGGGATCAGCGTGGCGCGCAGATTCTGCATAAACAGATACATCACCACAATGACCAGCACGATGGCTTCGATCAGCGTTTTAATGACGTCTTCCACCGACACTTTAATAAATTCGGTGCTGTCTTTCGGATAGGCGACGTCATAGCCTTTCGGCATGCTGCGCTGGTATTCGCTGATGGTGTTTTTCACCAGCGTGGCGGTATCGAGCGCGTTGGCGCCCGGCGATAACATCACCGCCATACCCGCCGCCGGATGACCGTTCAGCTGTGAAGACGCGGTGTAATCTTCGCTGCCCATTTCGACGCGGGCGATATCACTGATGCGCACCACCGCGCCGCCGGTATTGCCTTTAACAATGATCTTACGGAACTGCTCCGGCGTTTGCAGACGTGATTGCGCACGCACCGTGGCGGTCAGTTGTTGTGAAGCGGAAGACGGCAGACCGCCAATTTTACCGGCGGAGATTTGCACGTTTTGCGCTTCGATGGCCGTTTCCACATCTGACGGCATCAGGTCATACGCCGCCAGTTTGGTGGGATCCAGCCAGATGCGCATGGCATATTCCGCACCAAACACCTGCAAGCTGCCGACGCCGCTGACGCGCGCCAGCGGATCCTGCATATTACTGACCAGCCAGTCGGCGATATCCGAGCTGCTGGTTTTGTCGGTTTTATCGTACACCGCCATGATCAGCAGGAAACTGGACTGCGACTTGGTGACCGTCACCCCGGCTTCCTGCACTTCCGTCGGCAGGCGTGATTCCGCCTGCTGGACTTTGTTCTGCACCTGCACCTGCGCGGTATCGGCATTGGTGCCCTGTTTGAAGGTGACGGTGATATCCACCGACCCGTCGGAACTGCTGCTGGAGCTGAAATACAGCAGATTATCCAGGCCGGTCAGTTGTTGTTCGATGACCTGCGTGACGCTGTTCTCCAGCGTTTCGGCGTTAGCCCCGGAATAGGTGGCTTTGATTTTCACTGAGGGAGGCGCGACGTCCGGATACTGCGCGACCGGCAGCGTGCGGATCGCCATAATCCCGGCCATCATGATCAAAATCGCAATCACCCAGGCAAAAACCGGGCGACGCACAAAGAAGCGGGAGAACATCAGGCGGCTCCTTCTGTGCTTTTCGCAGCGGCGGCGTTATTCACTTCAACCGGTTTCACCGTATCGCCCACCGTGACTTTGTCACTGCCTTCCACCAGCACGCGATCGCCCGCCTGCAAACCTTTGACAATCAGCCAGTGGGTTCCGGTAGCCTCGCCGGTTTCGATATGACGTTGTTCGACTTTGTTGTCGGCGGTAACCACCAGCGCGGTGGCATCGCCTTTGGCATCCCGTGTCACACCTTGTTGCGGCGCGAGCACGGCATTTTCGACGACGCCTTCATCCACGTCAGCGCGGATAAACATCCCCGGCAGTAAAACGTGTTGCGGATTCGGGAACACGGCGCGCAGCGTGACCGAACCGGTGGCTTCATCGACCGCCACTTCGGTCAGTTCCAGACGACCTTTTTCGGGGTAGGTTGAACCGTCTTCAAGGGTGAGCGTGACACTTAAAGCATCGCTGTTCGTTGCCAGCGCGCGTTTACGCAGACTGAGCAAATCGGCGCTGGAACGGGTGAGATCCACGTACATTGAATCGAGATTTCGCACCGTCGCCAGCGCGGTGTCCTGCGCGGCAGAGACCAGCGCGCCCGGTGTAACGGAGGAAATGCCGATACGACCGGCAATCGGCGACGTGACCCGCGTCCAGTCGAGATTGATTTTGGCCGATTCCAGTGATGCGGTTTTTTCATCCACGCTGGCGCGGTCTTCTGCACAGGCCGATTGCGCATCTTCCGCATCCTGCTGCGACACGCCTTGCTCTTTCACCAGTACGGCATAACGGCGGGCTTTCTGGCAATCCGAGAGCACCAGCGCTTTGGCGCTTTTCAGTGCAGCGGCAGCCTGATCGTACGTCGCTTTATACGACGACGGATCAATCTGATACAGTGCCTGACCGGCTTTAACCCAGTCGCCTTCGGTGAATAAACGTTTTTGAATAATACCGCCGACCTGCGGCCGCACATCCGCCGTCAGTGTGGCGGTGGTCCGGCCGGTTAATTCGCTGACCAGATTGAACGATTGTGCTTTTAGCGTGACGACGCCCACTTCAGCGGGCGCGGCAGTGGGCTGAGCCGGTGGTGAATTATCGCAACCACTCAGCGCGATAAGTATCAATAAGCAGGAGAATCTTAAAGGCATTTTGGTGTCCGTAAATAATAAATAATATAATTAAAGGCAAAGGAGCCCCGGCTGTTTTATCGAAATAAAACAGTCAGGATCCCGTTAAAATTATTTAAAGATGTGCCGTTGTTTATAAATCAGGAATCATAAATCATGAATTTTCTTCGTGACCTCATTAATGTATTTAACCATCTGCTGATATATTTCCGGCGTGACCTCACCGTTATAGGCTTTCGTCCGTACGGTGATTTTTAAATTCTCAATGGCGTAAATCATCTCAGGTGCGGGCGGCGGGTTATTTTCAATCACGCGCTTTTTCATTTTTTCTTCTATGGCGCGGATTTCGTTTCTTCTTGCCGCCAGATATTCAGAACCGGCCGGTGTCATGGAAAACTGTTTTTTCCCGCCTTCTATTTCTGCGGCGGTGGCAAAGCCGTTGTCAACAATATGCGCCAGGATCGGGTAAATCACGCCGGGGCTGGGGATGTACACCCCCATAGAATAGCCTTCGATGGTTTTGATAATTTCGTAGCCATGCACCGGGTTTATCTGGATCAGATGCAACACAAACAGCGCCAGTTCCTGACGGGTGAACAGTTTGCTTTTACGCCGTACAGCAGGTTCGGTTTCGCTCATGATTTTTCTCCTTCGCTGATTGCCGACGACCTCAAGATATATCTTACAAGTTTGCAGGGCAAGACAGTGACGGAGCGGGAAACTAACGTAAGGATAGTGTTAATGCGTTGTTTTATAATGACTAAATCATGATGGTGCTCTCAGGTTTGCCCCTGTTGCTGACACTTCTTAACAGTTCAGAACAGGGGTAACTGATTGATCTTGAGATAAACGGCGGAAAGATGCCGTAAACCTATTTTTGCCGTGTAAGCATTGCGAAAAAGTCCGGTTTTCAGCGGCAGTGGCGGCTTTTTATGGCATCTGAAACATCGGCGGCCAGTGCCGCAATCAGTTTCTGTTGCGCGGTGATAAGTTCCGGCACGCCACCCGTCACGGCAATCTGATGCTGTGCGCGACAGGTCAGCATTTTTTCATCTGCGCCAAAACGCAGTTGCCAGCGGGCTGTCAGACTGGCGTGACGTTGCGGCCAGGCATCCAGTTGCTGCACGGTTACGCGCAGGGTGATAACCGGTTTATCGGGCGGCGGTGTCAATTCGCGGATGTCTGTTGTATTCAGCGAGCGTTCAAGCTGCGCCGACAGCGCACTGCGTATTTCCTCCGGCAGCGGCGCGGCCCACAACGTGCTATCCGATATCACGATTTCGCCGTCACTTTTACGTATCACCAGTTGCGGCTGATTAAGCTGTTCAGGCACGGTCACCGGTTGCACGCGCAGCACAAATGCAGCCGGGGGTATTGCAGACGGCGCATTCTCCGCAGGTGTGATCAGGGTGTAATAATGAGGTGCAGGAGAGGCGCAACCGCTTAACCCCAGCAGGAGGCAAACCCCGGTTATCACGCGGATGACATTCATGGTTGCTCCTTATTTTCACTGTTTCTGCCAGCGATCAGCGCCTGTGGCTGGCGCGTGAGCAGGCCGGTGAGGGTGCGCAGGGAATATAATGTCCGCTGGAATTCGGCCAGCGTTTGCAACAGCGGGGAGTCCGCCGCCAGCAGGGTTTGTGCGCTGCCCATCGTCTGATCGAACTGGCGCAGGGTTTGCGTGGTTTGTGGCAGAACCTGACGGTTCACCTGAATCAGCGTCTGATTGAGATTGCCCAGTGTGGCATTCAGATTGCTGCCAATCGACTCAATGGGCATTGTCGATAACTTGCCAATCAGTGTCGCGAGCTGTTCCTGCAGGTGATCAAAGCCGCCATTGAGTGTCGGGATCTGCAACGGTCGCACAGTCATATCAAAAGACACCGGCAGCGCCGAAGGCACAAAATCGAGCGAGATATACAACTGTCCGGTGAGCAGATTGCCGGTGCGCGCCTGCGCCCGCAGTCCGTGTTTCACCATGTCGCGCAGGAACGTGGCAGCCTGCTGCTGGCCGTCTTTTTCAGGTTTCGGCAGTTTCTCCTGCACATGCCCTAAGCGGTTCGGATACACCTCAATCGTCACCACCGAGATAAACCGTGAAGCGGCAGGGTCGTAATCGAGCTCAATCGCCGTGACTTTCCCGAGCTTCACGCTGGAAAACTCCACCGGCGCGCCGGTTTTCATGCCGCGCAGCGACTGCTGGAAGCGCAACTGCAACACCTGCGGCGTGCCGTCCGGCGGGGTCATTGCCGAGGCCTGATCGTCTGCCAGCGTATATACGCGGTGGCTGGCTGCCGGTTTTGCCGTGCTGTCGTCAGGTGGATTGGCAAACGCGATGCCACCGGCTATCACCGACGCCATGGTCTGCGTTTTGATCTGCAAACCTTCAGAATCGAGCGATAAATCCACGCCGCTGGCATTCCAGAAACGGGTGGCGGAAGTGACGAACCGGTCATACGGCGCATCGATAAATACGTTCAGGCTGACGCCTTTGCCGTCAGGGCGCAGCGCATAGGAAGAGACCCGCCCGACCGGCACGCGGCGGTAATACACCGCCGAACCGATATCCAGTGAACCCAGATCGTCGGCCACCACTTCAAACTGTTTGCCGGGCATCCCGTTGATCACCGCCGGGGGCGATTCCAGTCCCTGAAAGTCACTGCCGGATTTCTGCGATGTGCCGGTATCAAGGCTGATATACGCGCCGGAAAGCAGGGTATCGATACCCGATACGCCGCCCATGCCGATGCGCGGACGCACGACCCAAAAACGGGTGTCCTCCCTGGGCAGATTTTCGGCGTTTTTCATCAGTGAAACGGTGACCAGCACGCGGCGGCTGTCGGGGCTGAGCGAAATCGATTTCACCCGCCCGACCGTGACGTCTTTGTATTTCACTTCGGTTTTACCGGCTTCTAATCCGCTGGCGGTCTGAAAAGTAATGGAGATTTCCGGGCCGGTATCCGCCCAGACCTGTAACAGCAAAAACAAACCCACTGATGCCGCTATGGCGGGCACCAGCCAGATCAGCGAGGGGCGAAAACGGCGCGGGACAATGTCCGGCGGGGGTGAAGCGTGTTCAGTCATTATTCTGATTTTCCCAGAGCAAACGCGGGTCGAACTTCAGGGCAGCCAGCAGGGTGAAGATCACCACTGCGCCAAAAAAAACAATACCGATGCGCGGTTCGGCAGTGCTGAGGCCGGGGAACTGCACCAGCGCTGCGATCATCGCGACCACCATCACATCGAGCATCGACCAGTAACCGATATGTTCCGTCAGGCGGAACAGGCGCGAGCGACGAAGCTGACCGGAAGCGGGACGTCGTTGTACCGCGATCAGCAGCCCGCCGAGGATCAGGAACTTGGCACACGGCACGACAATGCTGGCGGTAAAAATGATTGTTGCGATGATGTAATCACCGGCATCCCAGAACCCGGCAATACCGCCCAGAATGGTGCTTTCACTGCCGCGACCGGCAAAACTGTTGTACATCACCGGCAGTAAATTGGCGGGCAGATACAGCAACAGCCCGGTGAGCAGCAATGCCCATGACTGGCTGAGGCTGTCCGGCAATCGCGGATGCAGCGGCGCATGGCAGCGCGGACACGGCAACGCCCGCACGCCAGGCACTTGTTCGCAGGCCAGTCCGCAGACATGACAGCGCACGATGCCCTGCGTTAATGCGTGCGGAACCGGCGTCATTCGCGCTGGCCTTTTAGCGTTTTGAGGCTCCACAGCGGGTGGAAATCCTGATGGTTGATCACCGGTAATAACAGGCACAATCCGAGCAGCGCCCATGTGCCGGGGCCAGGGGTGATTTGCACCAGTCCCGAGAGTTTGATGGCGGCGATAAGAATGCTCAGCAACGCCACTTCCGCCATGCTCCAGGGCGCCAGCCCGGCCAGCAAACGCATCGCAGAAGCGAGTCCCGGCGCGGCTTTTTTCCGGCAGGCGTGCCATAACACCCAACCCAATAAGACAATTTGCAGACACGGACAGACGATGATCAGCATGGCCAGCGGAATGGCCAGTGGCGATGCGTAGCTGTACGCCAGCGCCATCGCGGTTTGCCACAACGTTGCCGCCTGCACCTGACCATGAAACTGAATTTCCAGCACCGGAAAGGCATTGGCGATAATGAAAAACAGCGCGGCGGTGACCGTCAGCGCAAACCATTGTTCCAGACTCAGCCAGCTTCCCCGATACAGTACGGCACGGCAACGCTGGCAATGTGCGGCCTCGCCGGACCGCACAGGTTTTCGGGTATACAGACTGTCGCAATGTTTGCAAACGACCTGCTGCGGATAGATTTTCATGGTGATGTCCTGTGTCCTGCCGTCACTTATTTCAGTTGTGCCTGCAACTGTTCCGCGCCTTTATCCAGCCCGGTTTCGGCCGCACTCAGCGCACCCCAGGTCGCGCCAATGTTCAGCGAGTTCGGGTATTGCTTCGCGATATAAGCCTTCAGCAACTGATTGGAGGGGGCGTCATAAATTTCCACCGCATAACTCACGGAGCCGGTGAATGAACCCTGTTTGCCGCGCACTGACTGCACGATGTTGTACGGCCCGCCCATCAGATCAAAGCGGGTGAACGTGCCCAGAAACGCGGTGGTGGTTTGCGCGCCGGTGAGCGTCAGCCGGATGCGTAAGGTGCCTGGGGTAATAGCGTTGGTCAGCGGGAAACGCCCGCCGACACTTTTGCCGAACTGCTGCTGCATGTACGCCGCCAGTTGCTGTTTTTGCTCCGCCGTGACGTCATCAAACTGGGCATCCTTGCCCTGATAAATCACCACCGGATCGAGGATCGCGCGGCTGTATTTATTCCAGTCCGTCGGGGTGTTGTAGCTGTATGCGATATGGCCTGAATCGTCCTGGGTATCAGGTTTCATTTGTGGAGAAGAGGTGACCCCGGTGTAGGGCACAGGCTGGGTACTCGCGCACCCGGTGAGAAAACCCAAAGAAATCAAAGCCGCCAGAGAATAGCCGTGAACGGATGCAGACATTTTTCCTACCTTTTTAAGAATCGTCGCGGGACGTCGGTTTCGGTTTATTTCAAAACCGTACGGTACGGTTCATTTATGGAGTAATAAAATTCCCATGTCAAGAAAATGTACAGGTGGGTTTAGTTTTGAGGAGAAGGTCACAAGGCGTAAAAAAGGCGTCATGTTTGCACATGACGCCTATGATGTTGTCCGTTCGGGCGTTATCGGTTAGAAATCGACGTTCACGCCCAACTGGAAGCTGCGACCCGGCATCACAGCCAGCGCTTTGTTGTACTCATCCTGATTGGTGGTTTCGGTCAGGGTGCGGCTGCTCAGGTAATCCCAGTATTTGCGGTCGGTGATGTTATAAACGCCACCGCTGAGTTTCACGTTCTTCGCGACTTTCCAGTAGGCCGTTGCATCCACCATACCGTAGCCCGGCACATTCATGTATTCGGTGGTGGAACCCGTGATTGGCGTACCGGCATTGGTGTAGCTCTGGCGGCTGGTCGCTTCGGCTTTTTTACCTTTCACGAAGGTGGCGGTCAGGGCGGTGCCGTAGATGCCGGATGGCGCATCCCATGCCACGCCAGCCACAAACTTCATTGGCGGCACGCTGTCGAGGTCAACATATTTGTCGCCATCGTAGCTGGATTTCGATTCACCCTTGGCATAACCCAGTGCGAAGGTGGTGCTCAGGCCATCAACGCTGCTGAACCAGGTACCGTAGTTAATTTTGGTACTCAGATCGCCACCGTAGATAAAGGCTTCATCGCGGTTTTCTGCCTGATAAATCGTATAAATATTGGAGGGCACATTGGTGAACATACCCGGGCTGCCCGCGCGGGTGTAGCGGGTGTTAGCAATGAAGTTTTTGTAGGTGTTATAGAAGAGAGAAGTCTTGAAGGTCACGCCTTCCGTGGCTTCGCCTTTCATGCCCCATTCAAAGTTATTGCTGGTTTCGGTTTTCAGATTAGTGTTACCGATCAGCGCGTACTGACCACGGCCTGCGTAGTTAGAACCGAGGTTCCAGGATCCGTAAAGCTGGCTGGCATCCGGGAACTGGGCACCGCGCTGGTACTGCAGGTAAGTCATCAGCTTAGGGGTGATGTCATAGGTGAAGGCCAGTGATGGCAGGGCCTGTGTATCGGAGTTGGCTTTACCGTACAGGGTGGAAACCTGATCTTCAGAAACAATGCTGTTGGACAAGTCTGACAGGTTTTCTGCCTTGGTATTCTGATACGCGACACGCACCGCAGGCACGACAGAGAAGTTATGGCCGTCGAGGTCAAACTTGATGGTGTCTTGCAGGAAGCCGCCGAAGATATACGTCCGGCTGTTAGCTTCCGGCTGCATGATAGTCGTGAAAGCACTTTGATCCGGGCTTTCGCGGAACGGACGTTCAGTGTTGGACACGCGGCCGTTGATACCGGCACTCAGCTCATGGCGACCCAGCGTTTTTAGCCAGCTGGTCTCCGCGCCGTAAGTGTTCACGTCATAGTTTGAGTAGACGTTCATCATCTGCTTACTTTCGTTTGGCAGATAGGTGTTGTCGTGTGCCTGGGTGTACTGGTAATACACTTTCGAGACGATGGCATCCACGTAATCGTTGAATGGCGTCCATTCATCTTTCAGGCTCGCGCCCCAGCGGCGGGTGTTACTTTGCTGTTGTGCGGTACCCAGAATCGCGCTGCCAGCATTGTTCCAGGTATCGTAATGGGTGTGGTTCACTTTCTCGTAGTAATCGAGGGTGCCGGTGACTTTATGTGCATCATTCGGCTGCCAGATGACCGACGTCATAATGGCGTCAGAGTGCCAGTTGGCCGGATACGCATYGAGCGTATCGCTGTTGTTGCTGGTTTCCTGGCCGTCGCGGCGGCTGATGGCGATCAGGCCCCGCAGGGTTTCGTCACCGGCGGCAGCGGTGATGCCGTTGTGCCAGGAACGATCCGAAGAATCATAATCAGACTGGTAACCGAAATAGACTTCCTTGCCCGGACGCAGGTAATCGTCGGCAGATTTTGGCAGGAAGGAAACGGCACCACCGATGGAGGTGTTGGCGCGATCGGCTGATGTGGCGCCGGATTCAATATCCACCTGACCGTAAATATACGGGTCGATGTAATCGCGGCCAATACCAAAGGTGTTCAGGCCCGCACGGCTGACGTAGCTGCGCCCGGTAGCGTTTGGCTGCGGAATACCGTCGACGTCGATACCGACGCGGTTGCTTTCCAGTCCACGGATGTTATAGCCGGTATAACCGCTGCGGTCGAAGCCGCTTTTGCCATTGCCGGAGCCACCACTCGCGCCGGTCGCGGTGATCAGCGGCTCATAACGCATGATAGTGCCGAAATCATTACCGCCTTTTCGCTGCATTTCTGCCGCCGTGATGGTGGTTTTCGAGCCCGGTTTTTTATCCGGCATCGTTTCGGTGACAGTCATGACTTCTTCATTGTTCTGCGCCAGATCCTGCGCGGTACGCACCGCCGGTTTTTTTTTGATGGCTTCAGAAGATTGCGTATTGCTTGCTGTGAGATCGGTATTGTCTTTAACGGCTTCCGCTGCATTTACGTTAAAGGTGGTGGTGAGAATCGTCCCCATGAAAATGACGTTTTTCACCAAACCCTGCTGTGTAAAGGATTTGAACATTTGTTATAAGTCCTGGACTAATTTTTTTAAGTTCTGCTCGCATTTACTGCCTTTCGACAAATCAGACGCGCTGGTCATCTGCATGCAATTCTTCCGTGAAAAGGCCATTATCCTTATAAAATATGGGTTTATTTAACATCCGCACCCATTTCGGCTTCGTGAGAATGATAATGATACTGATAATTGTTATCAACAAAATGATAAAAAAAATGTAGTTCTTAACGAAATCTTTGCAATTCGTCTTTCGAAACGGGCCAGGGGGCGCGGCTTTACAAGCCGGAAAGGCATGGTTAGAGTGGGTACAAATAGAAACTGTACCGTACAGTTAAGGAGTGAAAATGAAAGTACGTACCGAGGCCAGAAGGGATGCCATTGTGGATGCCGCGGCGGAATTATTTCAGGAGTGCGGCTACGAGCGTGCTTCGATGAATGAGCTTGCCCGGCGGCTTGGCGGATCAAAAGCCACACTTTACAATTACTTTCCCTCCAAAGAATCGCTGCTGGTGGCGGTGGTTAAAGCCTACGCCACCGGGCATCTTTCCGATGCCGTTGACGGGCTTTCCGCCCCCTTGCCTGATCTGCCGCTGGAAACGGTGCTGACCCGTTTTGGTGAAAGAATGTTGCTGGTGCTGACCAACGACGGTACCGCGCTGGCGGTATACCGGATGGTGATTGCCGAAGCCGGGCGTTCTGACATCGGTATGTTGTTTCACGATGCCGGTCCGGGTGAAGCCATCGAATCACTGGCGGCATTTTTAGCGCTGGCGATGCAAAAAGGGCAACTCGGCAATGCTGATGCCGATTTGCGCGCGCGCCAGTTTCTGGCGCTGGTGACGGCGCAAACCAATATGCGTTTGTACCAGAGCGACCCTGCGCCACTGGACGTCATCGAGATCAAGCAACTGGTGAAAAACGCCGTCGAGATGTTCCTGTACGGCGCCGTGCGCTAGCCATTCTTCCTCCTGCCACTGCAATCCGAAGCCATCCACGCGATGGCTTTTTTGTTTTTCCTTACACTTTCCGGGATTGCAGAAAACATGACTAAGATATATCTTTCGGCAAACCTTATCGCAAAAGAGAGAACGTGATGGCACAACATCGCACTGAAACCCCTGCCGCAAACCTGCCGGTCCGGGTCAAAAACGAACTGGTTTTCCGTCATATCACGGTAAAAAGCAGTGAAACGATTTCCGGCTGTTTTAAACGCATTGTATTAAACGGCGACGAGCTGACCGGGTTTACGTCACGCGGCTTCGATGACCACATCAAACTGTTTTTCCCGGCGAATCCGGGGGATGCCATTACACCACCCGCTGCAACCGAAGAAGGGATTGTGTGGGGCGAAGGGCCGCGTCCGCTGAACCGCGAATACACGCCGCTGCATTACGATGCACAGACCAACGAACTGACACTGGATTTCTATATTCACGACGGGGGTGTCGCCAGCGAATGGGCGGCTGATGCGAAGCCGGGCGATAAACTGATCATCGGCGGGCCACGTGGTTCACTGATCATCCCGACCACCTATAAATGGCAGTTGTATGTCTGCGATGAAACCGGTCTTCCGGCGGTGAAACGCCGTCTGCGTGAGCTGAAACAGGCGGCGTCTGACGCCAAAATCACCGTGCTGGTGAAAGTGAAAGACGTGAGTTGCGTCAGCTATTTAGATGATGAACAAGACTTCAACATTGAATGGATTGTCAGCGATGAGCACAACGGTTATCAGGAAGATGACGCGGCGGTTAAAAAACTGAAAAGCCTGCCGCTGCCAGAAAGCGATTACTACATCTGGGTCACCGGTGAAGGGAAATTCGCCAAAGGGCTGAATGATTATTTCGTGGAAACCCGTGGATTGGATGCGAACCTGGTGCGTTGTGTGGCCTATTGGCATAATAAATAACGATGATGAATCATAAACACCGCCGCGAAAGAATGTTCGAAACGGGGGATATCCGCCTGCTGATGCTGCATTTTTTGCAGCGGCGTCCCGCCCACGGTTATGAGCTGATCAAGGCCATCGAAGAATTATCCAAAGGTGAATACACGCCGAGCGCCAGTATCATTTATCCGAACCTGACCTTTTTAGAAGAACAGGGGTTGATTTCGGCCAGCCAGGAAGAGGGCGGTAAGAAGCAATATGCGATTACACCGGAAGGTTCGCAATCGCTGGCTGAACAGGGAGAACTGCTCGGCTCAGTGACGGAGAAACTGCATTCGCTGGCGATTTTATCCAACAATCGCAGCATTCCTGAAATGCAGCGCGCGATAAACAATATCCGCATGGCGCTGAACCTGCGGCTGGCGAAAGGCCCCATCGGACAGGAGACACTGTATAAAATCACCGATGCGTTAGACCGGGCGACAAAAGAAATCGAGCGCAGTTAGCCGTACCTCAGAAAGCAAAAAGCCTCCGGATGGAGGCTTTACTGTCCCGGTATTGTCACTTATCTTCCGGCCACGGGGTCAGTATTTCATAACCATCTTTCGTCACCGCAATCATATGTTCCCATTGTGCGGACAACGAATGATCTTTAGTCACCACGGTCCAGCCATCGGGCAGGACTTTGTTTTGTTTTTTACCGGCATTGAGCATCGGCTCGATGGTAAATAACATGCCTTCCTGCAATACCAGCCCGTGACCTTGCTCGCCATAATGCAGCACCTGCGGATCTTCGTGATAACCCATGCCGATGCCGTGACCGCAATACTCTTCCACAATGGAAAAACCTTCGCGTTTCGCCACCGCAGCAATCGCAAAGCCGACGTCGCCGAGTGTTGCGCCGGGACGTACCACTGCAATACCGGCCATCATTGCTTCATAGGTGGTATCCACCATACGGCGCGCCATAATGCCGGGTTCACCGGCGTAATACATACGGCTGGTATCGCCGTACCAGCCGTCTTTGATCAGCGCCACGTCGATGTTAACAATGTCGCCTTTTTTTAGCGCCTTATCGGAAGGAATGCCGTGACAAATCACGTGGTTGACGGAGGTGCAGGTGGTTTTCTGATAGCCGTGATAACCGATATTGGCCGGGATCGCCTGCAATTCGTTGACGATAAAATCGTGGCAGATGCGGTCCAGTTCGTTGGTCGTAACGCCTGGCACTACGTACGGCGTGATCATATGCAACACGCGCGCCGCCAGTTTACCGGCGATACGGGCTTTATCGATGCCTTCCGGCGTTTTGACCATGCGGTTATTGTTGACGAAATACCTGCTGTCTAAACCATTATTCATTGCTTGCCTTCCTGTGTGTGCCACCCACGTTTAACAGCGTGCGGATACTTCCGGTGTTTTCTTCAGATTCCATGCTGCACTGCACCAGCAATTGCGAAATCTGGCTGTGCGTCATATCAGGATGGGTTTCCATCAGCATGCCAATCTTCATCCAGTGCTCGGCCTGTGCGTTCATCGAACGCGTATAAGCCATGCTGGCAATACGCAAATTCTCGTGCATCAGTTCTGAAATCTTAATGATACCCATGGGCTTGCCTCGGTAGTATACGAATCATATATATTTTATATACTACGCAAAGCGAAAACGAAACTCAACCAGCGTGTTTCATGACACCTTTCGGAAAATGGCGTATATTGTGTTGATTTTTCAAGCTCTTATCTCAAATTTTAAATCCAAAAGGTTCACATGAAATCTACAAGTAAGTTACTTATCGGCCTTGTCTGTGTCATGGCGCTTTCTGGCTGCGCGCGTACCGAGCCGGTAACGACGCCGCATACCACGCTGGCAACCCATAATTCAGAAAGTCAGATCAGAACCGCTATTATCGACGCAGGGCAAAAACGTGGCTGGATAATGACGGATGGCGCACCGGGCGTGATTAACGGTCATCTGAATAACCGTGAACACAAAGCAGATATCCGTATTACCTATGACACCCGCGGCTACACCATTAATTATGTCGGCAGCACCAATCTGCTGGCCGGGAAAGGCGAGATTCACCGCAGTTACAACCATTGGGTGAATAATCTCGACAATGATATTCAGATTCGCCTGGCGTCCAGTGCCACAAAATAATTAAGTGTTAAGGGGGCGGGGTATTGGCTCTTAACAGAAAGTAAAACGCCTCCGCTGAACAGACGGAGGCGTTTTCGCTATATGGCCGGGTTTAGTGGCGCTTACTGGTCCGGGGACTCTTTTTTCATCGCGTCTTTGGACATGGAATCATTCGACATGCTGTCTTTCTTCATGTGATCTTTCGACATGCAGTCTTTGCCCATACTGTCTTTCGCCATAGTGTCTTTGCTCATGCTGTCTTTTTTCATGCAGTCTTTTGACATATGGCCCATGGTGTCTTTCTTCGCCATTGCGTCAGCGGCATAGGTGGTGCTCACTGCGCCCATCATCAGGCAAGCAGACATCATCATTATGGTTAACTTTTTCATGGTAAATCCTTCTCTATAGGTTTGATGTACAAAGGGTGTTGTGGAGAGTGTTCAGCTTCCGCCGAACCAGTTGTAGCCCTGATCTTCCCAGTAGCCACCGGTAAATTTATTAGTAATTTCAATCACTTCGATGTGTTTCGGATTCTTGTAGCCGAGTTTGGTCGGCATCCTCAGCTTCATCGGGAAGCCGTATTGTCGCGGCAAAATCTGGCCGTCATAGGTCAGCGCCAGCAGGGTTTGCGGATGCAGTGCCGTCGCCATATCGATACTGGTGTAATACGCGTCGGCGCATTTAAAACTGACATATTCCGCCGTGAGATCTGCCCCGATCAGGCGCAGAAAATCGCCGAACGGCACGCCGCCCCATTTACCAATCGCGCTCCAGCCTTCGACACAAATGTGTCGCGTCACCTGACTGACCTGCGCCATTTTGTACAGCGTCGGCAGTGACCATTCGCGTTTATCCAGTGCCAGACCGGCGATTTTCAGGCGGTAAGCGTTGCCGTCGACTTGTGGCGCGTCGTCTTCGGCGTAAAAAGCGTTAAACGGAAACGGACGGGTGATCATCGATTCGGCATACACCGGCGCGAGGCGTGTTGAACCGAACAGCCAGCCCTGCACGCGGTCATTGAAACCGGAGATTTTGCCCAGCGCATTTTCCACGCTGGCGTTATCGCTGATATCGCAACCGGTCAGCATCGCCACGCCGCCGAGTGTCAGTCCGCGTTGTAAAAACAGGCGGCGGGAGGGCGCATCCAGTTCGCGGATAATCTGTTTTTTCGCTTCCTGTAAAATCGCTTCGCTGTCGGAAGGACTGAAAATCTGGCTGAGGGTTCTTTTAACGATGTTTTTCATCATGTCTTCCTTAACGCCCGCGGATCATGGCAATCAGGGTTTTCGGCACCAGCCCCACCATCACGATGTGCAGCACCACGAATCCCACCAGTGAAGCCATCGCCAGAAAATGCACATAACGCGCGGTATCAAAGCCGCCCATCAGTTCGCGCAGCAGCGGGAATTGCACCGATTTCCACACCACCAGCCCGGAAAGCACCAGCACGATGCCGTCGAACATCACGAACACATACGCCGCACGTTGCACCATGTTGTAGTGCCGTAAATCGTCGTGTTTCAGCTTGCCACGCAGGGCAGCCCGCAAATCATTGAAGATGCCGCGTGGCGTCAGCGGCCAGAATTTCTGTTTCATCCGGCCGGTAAAAATGTTCATCAGCAGATAAAACAGGCCGTTAAAACCGAACAGCCACATACCGGCGAAATGCCACTGAATACCGCCGCCGAGCCAGCCACCCAGTGTCACCGCTGGCGGGAAATCAAAATCAAACAGGGGTGATGCGTTATAAATCTGCCAGCCGCTGGTCACCATAATCAGCACCGCCAGCGCATTCAGCCAGTGGGTCAGCCGCAGCCACAAAGGGTGCACCGTGGCCGGTTTGGATTTTGCCTGATGAGGTAATTCCGTGTGTATTGTCATAATGAAGTCCGGCTGTCCGCCCTGTGATGTAGCGAGTATTGAGCGGATTTGTTCCCCGAGACCTCACGCAAAGTTAAATAAAATGTGATAACTCGCAGACGGTTGCTTGTGTAGACTCAAACCATTAGGAAACGCCACGTTTTTGGGATAACACATGGATAAGACGAAGAAGATCCTGATCGTTGAAGATGACGGGGATATCGCAGAACTGCTCAGCCTGCATCTGCGTGATGAAGGTTATGAGATTACCCACGCCGCCGACGGCAATCTGGGGGTGGCACATCTGGAGAAGGGCGGCTGGGACGCGCTGATCCTCGATCTGATGCTGCCGGGCGTTGATGGTCTGGAAATCTGCCGCCGTGCGCGCAATATGACGCGGTATACGCCGATCATTATTATCAGCGCGCGTTCCAGCGAAGTACATCGCGTGCTCGGGCTGGAACTGGGCGCGGACGATTATCTGGCGAAACCGTTCTCTATGCTGGAACTGGTGGCGCGGGTCAAGGCGCTGTTCCGGCGGCAGGAAGCGATGAGCCGTAATCTGAAAATGGATGCCGGAACGCTGAGCTTTTCCGGGCTGGTGATCGACCCGATTGCGCGTGACGTGATGCTCAATCATCAGTCTGTCGAGCTGACGCCCCGCGAGTTTGACCTGTTGTATTTCTTTGCCAAAAATCCCGGCAAAGTATTCTCGCGACTCAGCCTGTTAAATCAGGTCTGGGGCTATGAACACGAAGGGTATGAACATACGGTGAACACCCATATCAACCGGCTGCGCATCAAGATAGAAACCAATCCGGCCGAGCCGGAACGGATTCTGACCGTGTGGGGAAAAGGCTATAAATTCGTGTCCTCTTCTGAGGCGTCACAAGGGTAAATCATGAAAAATCTCACGCTGGCGCAAAGACTGACTCTGGTGTTTATGGTGTTGCTGATCGCCTGCTGCGCGCTTTCCGGCTATATGCAGGTGCGTTCCAGCAACCAGTACAGCCAGTCGGTGATCCAGCGTCTGTCGGCCAATCTGGCGACGCAGATCGCGGCGAATAATCCGCTGCTCAGCCAGGGCGACTGGGATCCGAAAGCGGTCCATACGCTGTTTGATCAGCTGATGGCGGTGAATCCGAGCGTTGAGGTGTATCTGCTCGACAAAGACGGCAATATCGTCGGCAATGCGGCGCCTCCGGGACGCTTGCAACAGCAGAAAATCGATTTAGCACCGGTGAATGCGCTGCTGCACGGCGCGAAAATGCCGGTATATGGCGACAATCCGCGTGACCCGCAAACCCCTCAGGTATTCAGCGCCGCGCCGTTGCAGGTAGACGGTGTGACCAAAGGCTATGTGTATATCGTGCTTCTCGGCGATGAATACACCGCACTGACCAGCGACGCGCAGTATCAGTCGGCGATTTCTCTGGCGCTGCGGTCTATGGGGCTGGTGGCACTGTTTGGCCTGCTGGCCGGTGCGCTGGCGTTCCGTTGGGTGACGCGCCCGGTGCGTAAACTCACGGGGCAGATTGCACAACTCGATTCCGGCGGCATGGACGCAATTCAGGCGCTGGCGAAAACGGATACTCCGGCCGGTGCCGCCCGCGATGAAGTCACGCAGTTACAACAGGCGTTTGTCGCGCTGGCAAAACGTATCGACCAGCAATGGCAAAGTCTGATGGTGCAGGATCAGCAGCGGCGGGAATTTATCGCCAATATTTCTCATGACCTGCGCACGCCGCTGACCTCCCTGCATGGCTATCTGGAAACGTTGTCGGTGAAAGCTGAACATCTGACCAACGAAGACCGGCAGCGTTATCTGAATATTGCCCTGACGCAAAGTAAAAAAGTCGGGCGGCTGGCGCAGGAATTATTTGAACTGGCGCGGCTGGAATATGGCGTGGTGAAACCGCAGAAAGAACCGTTCTCGCTGAGTGAACTGGTGCAGGATGTTTTCCAGAAATTTGAACTGGCGACTGAAACGCGCGGGCAAAAATTACTGGCGGATATCACACCGGGTATTCCGCTGGTGAATGCCGATTTAGGCATGATTGAACGGGTGCTGACAAATCTGCTGGATAATGCGATTCGTTTTACACCGGAAGGCGGCGTAATCGAAATAAAACTGTGGAAACAGGAAGGGCAGGTGATGGTGCAACTGAAAGACAGCGGACCGGGCATTGCGCCGGAGCTGAAAGACAGCCTGTTTGTGCGTCCGTCAATCCTCAGTACCAATAAACACCGTGCTGGCGGGCTGGGGCTGATGATCGTGCGCCGTATTCTGCAACTCCACGGCAGCGATATCCGGCTGATTGAACAACCGAAACACGGTGCCTGTTTTCAGTTTTCCGTACCTGTTTAAATTCCTGATTTTTAATTTCCGTCAGGGTATGAATGCCGTGGCGGAATTAACGTAATGTTTCGTCATTAAGTTATTGTGATGTATTGATTAGTGTTAAATAATTATTATTTTTTTGATATAAACCAAAAAGGTTTAGCGCGTGAATTTAAACGGTACTTTTTGATCTTCGGCAGTAAATATATATTCAATCCGGCGATGAAAATAATTTTCTCATTATGTGGAATATTTATTTACCTGGATAAAAATATGTCTAAGAAAGAAAGCCACCCTCAAAATAATAACGTGCACGACCTCCGGTCTGCGATTGCATTTTTAGAAAGCCTGCCAGGCGAAATGGTCAGTACCGATGTGGAAGTGGATCCGCATGCGGAACTCTCCGGCGTGTACCGCTATGTCGGTGCCGGGGGAACCTGTGAACGTCCGACCCGTAAAGGCCCGGCGATGATGTTTAACACCATCAAAGGTTTTCCGGGGGTGCGTGTGGTCACCGGCCTGATGTCTACCCGCGAACGTGTGGGCTATCTGCTGAACTGTGCGCCGGAAAAACTCGGTTTCCTGCTGAAAGATTCGGTGAAAAACGCCATCGCGCCCGTGGTTGTGGATCGCGGCACGGCACCCTGTCAGGAAGTGACGTATCTGGCGGATGATCCGAATTTTGACCTGCGCACCTTGCTGCCTGCACCGACCAATACCGAAGAAGATGCCGGTCCGTATTTCACCATGGGCATGTGCTATGCCTCTGATCCTGAAACCAAAGAATCCGACATTACCATTCACCGCCTGTGCATTCAGAGCCGCGACGAACTGTCGATGTGGCTGACCCCGGGTCGCCATATTGATGCTTTCCGCGAAAAAGCCGAGCGTGCGGGTAAACCGCTGCCGATTTCCATCAGCATCGGCGTTGATCCGGCGATTGAGATTGCCGCCTGCTTCGAGCCACCCACCACGCCGCTGGGCTTCAACGAACTGAGCATTGCCGGTGCATTACGCGGGAAAGCGGTGGAACTGACGCACTGTGTTTCCATCGACGAAAAAGCCATTGCCCACGCCGAAATCGTGATTGAAGGCGAACTGCTGCCGGACGTGCGTGTCCGTGAAGATCAGAACACCAACACCGGCAAAGCGATGCCTGAATTCCCGGGCTATACCGGTGAAGCCAAAGCCGCGCTGCCGGTGATTAAGGTGAAAGCGGTGACGCATCGCCGCAATCCTATCCTGCAAACCACGCTTGGCCCGAGCGGCGAACACGTCAGCATGGCCGGTATTCCGACCGAAGCCAGTATTCTGGATATGATCGACCGCGCCATGCCGGGACGTGTGCTGAATGTGCATGCGCACACCTCCGGTGGCGGTAAGTTACTGGCGGTGCTGCAATTTAAAAAATCCTCACCGGTGGATGAAGGCCGTCAGAGACAAGCCGCGCTGCTGGCGTTTGCAGCCTTTTCCGAGCTGAAACACGTGATTCTGGTGGATGAGGATGTGGATATTTTCGATACCGATGACATCCTGTGGGCGATGCAAACCCGCTATCAGGGCGACGTGGATACCGTCACTATTCCGGGTGTGCGCTGCCATCCGCTGGATCCTTCGCAACATCCAGCCTACAGCCCAGGTATTTTGCAGGAAGGTATGTCATGCAAAACTATTTTCGACTGCACAGTGCCGTTTCATCTGAAAGCCCATTTCGAACGTTCCAAATTTAAAGACGTCGATGTGAAGAAATTCCTGCCTGATTTTAAATATTAATATTATGTGCCCTTCATACTTCGCATTGCAGTGCGAAGTATGAAGGGCGGAGAGGTGAAATGAAGAGAAGGCGGATAATTGTCGGCATCAGCGGGGCTTCGGGATTTCAGTATGGAATGAAGGCACTGGAAATATTGCGCGATATCGATATCGACGTGCACCTGATTATCAGTAAAGGTGCCGAAGTGACACGTAGTCTCGAAACCGATATCGGGCGGCAGGATGTGATCCGGCTGGCCGATGACGTGCATTCCATTAATAATCTTGGGGCGTCGGTATCCAGTGGTTCTTTTAAAACCATCGGGATGATTATCGCGCCGTGTTCGATGAACACTCTGGGGTCTGTTGCTCACGGACTCACCAGTAACTTACTGACACGCGCCGCAGATGTCGTATTAAAAGAGCGGCGCAGGTTAGTATTAATGGTCAGAGAAACGCCGTTGAATCTGTCGCATCTGAAAAATATGCAGGCGGTGACGGAAATGGGCGGGATTATTTTCCCGCCGGTTCCCGCCCTGTACCATAAACCTGAAAGCGTGGATGATATTATTCACCACAGCGTGGCACGTGCTCTGGATTTATTTGACCTGGATGTTGGCAATATTAAGCGCTGGGGCGAAGACCGATAAACAGCACAGAGCGAAATACCTCAAATTTGTGGAGTTAACATGTTAATTGGACCTATTGTTAACAGCGGTGCCATTATTCTTGGCGGCCTGTTAGGGGGCTTTCTTGGCGTAAAAATGCCAGAGCGCTTGCGAACCTCGCTGCCCCAGACCTTCGGTTTGTGCTCGATGGCGCTTGGCGTCGTACTGCTGGTGAAAATGCACAGCATGCCGGTAGTGATTTTATCGGTGATCCTCGGTGCGGCTATCGGAGAACTGTTTTATCTCGAACGCTATATTGCCCGTCTTGGGAATATGGCACGCGGTATCGCTTCGAAATTTGCGCCGGATACCGGCATGGACCATAACGTTTTTACCGAGAAATTCGTGGCGATTATTGTGCTGTTTTGCGCCAGTGGCACCGGGATTATCGGGGCGATGACCGAAGGCATGACGCATGATCCGAACATCCTGTTCGTAAAAGCCATCATGGATTTATTCACAGCTGCGATTTTTGCTACGGTGCTGGGTTATGCCGTTGCACTGATTTTTATTCCGCAGTGGATTGTGCAGTTTCTTATCGCCTCGGCAGCGGTGTCTATTTTGCCGCTGACCAATGCTGAAATGATGGGTGATTTCACCGCAGCAGGCGGTTTTATTATGCTGGCGGCCGGTTTTCGCATCAGCGGAATTAAATCTATCGCAGTAGGAAATTTATTACCGGCGTTAATTCTGGTCATGCCCATTTCCCACTACTGGAGCCTGTTTATCCACTGACGGATGTCCGCACAAGCCACTTCCCCGTGAAGTGGCTTTTTGTATACTGGGCGTCACGCGGCCAGACTGACAGGAAGGGAAAGAAAGATGGATCTCAAAAGAATGCGCTATTTCTGTACCATCGCTGAGCAGGGCTCGATCAGCAAAGCGGCGAAAGTGCTGAATATCGCACAGCCTCCGCTCGGAAAACGCCTGCATGAGCTGGAAGAAGAAATCGGTTCGCCGCTGTTTATCCGCACCAGCAAACAAATGGTACTCACTGAAGCCGGACGCTTTCTGTATCGCAAAACCAGCGACATCCTCAATCAGGTTAACAGCGTCACCAGACAAGCCATCGATATCGCCTCGCAAAAAAAACGCCCGGTGCGTATCGGCGTTTCTTACCTTTATCTGCGCTATTTCAACACCGTTTTTCTTGAGCTGTACCGCAAAAACCCGGACTGGGATCCGAACATTTTAGTGTCCGAATCGACCAGTCTGGAAGAGCTGGTGATGAACAAAACGCTGGATATGGCGATGATCCAGACGCCCGCCGACGTGCGTTCTTTCTACGTGCGTGAATTCGAGCCGATAAAACTGGTCGCGGTGGTGTCCGGCGAACTGGCGAGCACGCTGCCGGAACGCACGCTTTCTTTTGCTGATCTCTCCGGTTTCCCGCTGGTGATGCTGCACCGCATGGGCGGCGAGGGGACGTATGAAGTGCTGCTCAACCGACTGTATGAAGAAGTGAAAGACGTGAATGTGATCATGAAAGTGTCCGAACCCCGGATGGTGATCGAGATGTTCCGCGACGGTCTGGTCGGTGCGGCGCTGATGCCGGGATCTGAAGTGGGTGAGAGCCGTCACTTCCGCAGCTTTGAAATCGAACAGAAGGGGAAACTTTTCCGTCCGGCCATTATTACCCTGCACACTGAAAAAGATTCTTTTTTGCCCGAGGCGTAGATTTTGTAAAGTCAGGAAAGAGTGAACTATAATCCCCACTCTTCATGCTGACTGGACGACCAGAGACTCAGCCATACAGATGCAGGGACGACCTTGCGTGTTTTAAGGACATTTTATGGCCTGGGTTTATCTGCTTTTCGCCGGTATTTTCGAAGTGGTCTGGTCGACCGCGATGAAAGAATCTCACGGTTTCACCCGTCTCATTCCCAGTATGCTTACGGTCTTCTTCATGATACTCAGCGTCGTTTTGCTGGCGATTTCCATGAAAACGCTGCCCCTCGGCACGTCTTACACCGTCTGGGTAGGCATCGGCGCCATCGGCGCTTTCATTCTCGGTGTTGTGATGTTTGGCGAAAGCCTTAATCCGCTGCGGGTCATCGCCGTCCTGCTGATTTTTTCAGGCGTAATTTTGCTGAAAGTAGCGACGAAAGGATAGAAGCGGCAACGCGGAACATGACAAAGCCGCTCTGTAAAAGGAGCGGCTTTTTTTTACATCTTACTCACTGCGCTCAAAGAGAGTCCTGAATATCTGCTGAGAAACCGGCACCAGCCCGACTTTCAGGCCAAATGGTCTAAACAGTTTGTTGATGATGTCAGGCGTGTAATTTCCCTTATCATTTTCCACTTCTGATAGCGTCTTACGTGACACTGTCACTAATTTCCCAAAGGCGTCTTGTTTTAACCCCAGCACCGTAATCCTCAGTGCTTTTAGTGCTTGTCCCTGCGTGATTTCACCCAAAAGTAACGCCCGCATGATGTCGAGCCGGGCTTGATTTCGGTCATTGGTGCTGACGGGTTTCGTCAGGTTCGACACTCTTCGCTGGGCTTGTTTTTTTCCCGTGGAAGATGTTTCTTCCTGAGCCAGCATTTGTCCGGCGTCACGCCGCACATGATTCGCCTCATTTTGTTTAGCCCGTATTTTATCAATGGTATTTCTCGCAGAGTTTGCGGCAATCTCTGGTTCTTTCATAACAACCCCCAGCGGCGTAACTTTTCAGGAATAAAACTGAAACTTATCGCGGGCATGTTCAAAATTTGCTGCGGTATGCCACGGGCTTCCAGCCGCTCTTTCAGTCCCGACAGTTGATGTGACGTGTTTTTAAGTGCCGAAAGTAATGTTTCTGCCGGGACAAGATCATCGAGTGATTGTGCAATGCCGGGATAATCGTATTCACCGCCGATTTCCAGCGGAGCCTTCCATTTCGTCGTTCTGGCAATACCTTCCGGATCGGCTTTCATCGGCGCAAAATCGTAGATTGGTGCAAGCCGGATGCTGCGTTCATCTTTCAGGAAAGAGGTGTTACGCCCATGATTATCGCTGTTACCAAAAATAATATTGAGCAGATCTCGTTGTACCCATTCAGTCACAAACCCCGGGATATCAAAATCAAAACCTTGTTCTGTCACCATATGACTGTGTGAAATCTTATCGATCAGTGCACGGAGGGTTTCTTCATGATACAGCGTCACACCGGGCGCTTTGCGCAGGAGTGAATAGACTGATTCCATTCCGAAACGTCTGATAAGTCCTTCCTCTTCAAAAGAAATATCAAAACGCGGAAGCCAGAGTGACGGATAAGTCAGCCCTTCTTCCAGCCGCATGTTTTGCGTCGGGATCGTGTCAAACCCCATGGCTTCAAGCTCATGGTAGAAATAGAATTCTGCCCGAAGAATATTGCAGTCTACCTCTGTTCTTGCGCCACGGGGATATTTGACCAAATAGGGAATGTCCCGGTTGGCAGTGTCATTCTGGTAGGTATCAATCCAGATTTGCTGTTCCTGACTACAACGCAGCAACAGCTTTGGTGCTTCGCCCCCGGCGCCTGTCGCGCCACCGGCAGCCGCACCGCGTTGTTGTGCGTAGTCCAGAAAGTCACCCGCCCGGTTTTTAACATCTTCTATAGTGAAGAAAAGTTTTTCAGCCAGCGGATTATATTCCGGTAATGATTCTTTTATGCGCAGATTGCCAACAGGGGACAAGGTGCCATGTTTGAGCAAAATGAAATTTTGCTGATCGGCTGTCAGTCCTTCGAGATCGAGATAGTTTGCCCAATAGCGGCGACTTGAACCGCTGGGAATAATATCATCAAGAAACTTCAGCCAACCCCGCTCATCGTCACCATCAAAAAACAAAGAGACGGGGTGATTCAACGATGCGGCATGGTTATCGTCACGATCAAGGTTATCAATAGCGTAATCCGAATGATAATTCAGTTCGGTCAGACGATAGTTATTCTGCTCACTGCCGGGAAAAGTGATGTTAGCAATATCAACCCAGGTATTATTGAGGAAAGCTTGTAACGTTAAAAATTCCATATGGGCTCCCATTAGTGTATGAGTGGTATATTACTCATTATCCAATGAGAGTCCATTTAATGTTACCTAAATAACTCATTAAAGGTTTTTTAAAGCAATAATGAGTGATATCCCACTCATTATGTTTTTTACCCCAATGACAAAGCCGCTCTGTAAAAGGAGCGGCTTTTGTTTTTATCTCAGGACTTCAGCAAATCATTTGTACAACACGGCAGTGCCGTGAAGACGGTTCTGACCACCGGCTTCGATGATTTTATAAGAGGTTGCACCGGCGGCAGCAGCTTTGGCTGCGAAGGTGGATTCCAGGCCCTCTAATGTATTGCCAGAAGCAGATACAGTGCCGATTTCAGCGGCGAAGCTACCGAAAGAAACCGTGGCGAGTGCAGCAGCAACAACGAAAGTTTTGATAGATTTCATGATGTCATTCCTTCTCAATGTTTGTTTGGGGAAGGCCATGTGCCTTCGATGAGAAGAAGAATAACGCCGTGGGATTAGAATGAATAGCGAAGTGATTTGCTGATATTGGTTAAAATTTCTGAATAACATGTCAGGGGGCGAAATACCCCGTTTCCGGGGCATTTAATTCAGAACCGTTCTCCCTCCAGCGTCGAATCACACAGCGCAAACACTTTGCCCCAGCCATCGCCTGAGGCCAGCAGTTGCTGGATGTGCAGGGCGGCATCGCTCCTGCGCACGCGGCCGTGAGCTTCGGTTTGGATCAGGTGCGCTTTGCCGGTCGCCTCACCGTTCATCAGGCCACCGGGACGAAGGATACATCCTTCGAGCGAGCTGGTTTGCAGCCAGCTTTCCGCCAGTGATTTCTCACGAACCGCCTGGCCGAACGCCTGTTTTGCCCGTGCGGATAACGTTGGCCAACTGTCGCCGCAACCGATAGACGTCACCAGCAACATCTGGCGGATGCCGGCTTGTTCTGCGGTATCAATGATCAGCCGGTTGGCAGTGTAATCGGCAAGTTTGCCACCCAGCGTTGACACGATTTGCGCGTCCGGACCGGCCATCTGGCAGGCCTGCAATACATCTGCGGAATTGAGTGCATCGCCTTCAATGACGGTCACGCCCTGTTCACGCAATACTGCGGCTTGTTCAGGGTTGCGGATCAGTGCCACTACCGGGCGATCCTGCGCCGTGAGCTTAACCAGTTCTGCGCCGACACCGCTGCCTGCGCCAAAAATCAGCAAAGTATTCAAGGTTGTTTCTCTCTCTCAGCCAGCATGGCGGGAAGGGCACGAAAAGCATTCAGCTGATCGGCAAGAAGCTGGTGATGGCTGTCGCGCCCGACGAAAACCTTGAGCATGGCATAACCGCAAGCGTTTAAAAACCAGACACTTGCTGTGCTCATTCCCATAAATGGCCGTTCAACCAGGGCAATATGCTGGCAGTGTGTGGCACGGATATGGCCGCTCATTCCGTGTTTACCGCGCAAATTAAAGTAGCCGTGACGATGCGTGCCGGTCGGCAATTCGCCGTGGAATTCGAGGATCAGATCCTCGTTATTCACCAGCGTTGTGACCTCACCCCATGCCGTGATGTTGTCCCAGACCGCATCAAAATGCGTGCCTGCAAACAGATAACTTCCCGGCAGATTGCGGATCACCTCCAGCGGCGTGATGGCATATTCCCGGGCGATATCTTCGACAGTGCCGTCGGGTTGCGTGGCTAAAAAGTCGATCAGGGACTGAAGGTTATCCGTGTGCATGTGCGTCATTCCGTAAGGTCAGTTGAGGGATCAGTGTTTGTAAGGCCTGCAACATATTGCTGGCCCAGAACCGCCCGGCAGGCGTGAGATTAAAACGCGGGCCTTCGCTGTGCATCAGGCCGCACTGTTGCCATTGTTGCAACAGGGGTTCAAGCGGGAAGGGGTCTTCAACAATACGGCTGAGATCATAACGGCCCGCTTCGATGCCGCCCTGCAAATCCAGCCGCCAGCGGTGCTCGCGGGTGGTTGACGCTGTCATCATCATGATAGGTTTCAACCCGGCGTCCAGTTGCTGGTAATATGCTTCCAGACTGCGCGCCGTCATATACGACTGACCCTCCAGATTGCCGCCCGCCCCGCTGCCAAAGGCCAGACAATCCGCGCCTTTTTTGATCAGCAAATTGTAGAGATTGCGCTCGCGGGTGTTGCGCGCCCAGTGACTGTTACTGATCTGATGCCAGGCATCACGCGCCAGAAACGCCTCGCCTTCGAGATAAAAATCGCGGCGCATGCTGACATCCGGCAGTGTAGTGCGTTTATTCCCGACCGCTTTGCCCAGCGGCGTGGAAGGCAGCAGGTTCAGCGCATAAAGATCAACGCCATCCAGCGGCAGGTCGCGGATAATCTGCAAATCTTCCCGCCAGCTCTCAGGCGTCTGCTCCGGCAATCCGAACATCAGGTCGCAGACCACGGCAGCCCGGTCACGTTCGCCGAGTTTACGCAGGAAACTGATGGCTTCGTCACGGTCCGCGCGGCGCCCCATTCGCTGGCGGATGCGCGTGTCAAAGGTCTGAATACCGATGGAAAAGCGGTTCGCACCGGCATCCAGACAGGCATCAATCCGTTCATCATCAAAGTTAAGAATACGTCCTTCGACGGTGATTTCGCAGTCCGGCGCCAGGGGTAAACTGCGGCGCAGCGTGGTGATAATCCGGTGCAGTTGTTTCGCGCTGAGCGCGGTCGGCGTGCCGCCACCAAAGTACACGGCGTGGACAGGGGCGGACTGATGCAGCGGCGAACCGGCTTCCTGCTCAATTTCGCGGATCAGATAATCGCAGTATTGTTCTGTGGCTTGCGCTTCCAGCTTGTTCTGGTAGAACCCGCAGAATGTACAGTGCGTGGCACAAAAAGGGATATGCAGATAGACCAGGCGCTTATTGGCCGCAAGTGTGCGCATGCAGAGCGCCTGCCACTGTGCAGGGACATCCTGCGGGGCGACGGGCTGCTGAGGCCGCCATGGCATCACTGCCCGCCGGTCGGGAAATGGCAGTCCCTGATCAGCGGCATAAAAACGCGAGAGGTCTAAGCTCATAGGGTTCTTCTTCTCCTGAAGAATCAATCATTCCCGAGCATTAAACGATAATGATTATCATTCGATCAAACCTAACCCGCGTTTTAGATGATCTGTATCAAGTTAAAAAGGATTACTGATCCAGTTCTGACTTACATTGATGCAACACGGCATCCATATCCCGATACGCCCAGTCCTGAACGTTATGTGTACTTACTGAGCGGCCAATAGACCCCACAGTGGCTTTATCAATCCAGTAGATACCCGCTGTTTCTCCATTTTTACTTACGGTCATTTCTTTCATTATATTGGCTGCATCATTTTCGGGTGTTCCGGTTTGATAGCCTTTTTGATTCAGGTTCTGACGTAAACAATAAGCAATGTCCCAGGGATGATTATTAATATAATCCACTGAAAAATTCTTTTCACCCGCACATGCTGATATCAGAAATATCAGCGTGAGTAATATTGGTTTCCTGAGCATAGTTATTCTCATCTCATTTTTCATTAGAGCTATTCCGGTTATTGATTCTCTCTTTTACCGGGCATGATGATATTGCTGCGCATATACCTCTGCGGACGCCCGATAATGAATATTATCGCGTTCCGGTACGAGCGCCAACAATTTAAAATTAGAAAATATGCGCATGGATTCTGCGTAATGTACGCATAAAAAATTCTTTATCAGGATGTTAAAATATTAACATCATCCTTATTTTTCAGCATCCCGTTGTCAAAGCGTTGTATTTAAGGACAGTATTAACGCATAACATGAGCCATCAGAATACGCTTATGCGAAAGTGGATGGTTAGAAAATAATGATATATTTATTAGCCTGATAGCGTGTTTTTCGGATGTTTAGCGTTAAAATTCAACAGGAGTTATGATGAAAAAAGTATTAAGCGTAGTGGCTGTTATGGGCATCATGTTTGCTGTCAGTGCCTGTTCCAGTGACTATGTCATTTCAACCAATGACGGGCATATGATTACAACACATGGCAAGCCGGTGAAAGACAAAGATACCGGTCTGATCTCTTATAAAGATACTGATGGCAGTGTTCACCAGGTTCATCAGGGTGACGTAAAAGAGATTGTCGAAAAATAAGTGCGCTGGCACAGGAACCGCCATTAATATCATTAATGGCGTCATCTGCAGGGTAAAAATATATATTTCTTTCTCAGAAAGTTATAGCCGATTGCCAGCCCGAAAAACATAAATCTCTCTTATGGTCTGGTTCAAGGGGAAATAGAGCACGTTTGCTGACATCGCTGATGCTGCTCGACGAGCCGACCACCTATCTTGATATCAGCCATCAGGTTGAGCTGATGAACCTGCTGCGCAGTCAGAATCAGCAGGGGAAAACGCGGGTGGCGGTGCTGCACGATTTGAATCAGGCCAGCCGCTATTGTGATTATCTGGTGATGATGGCGGCGGGCAAAATTATCGCGCAGGGCACGCCGGAAGAGGTGATGACACCCGAATTGCTGGCGCAGGTTTTTGATATCGATGTGCAAATCTACCCTGAACCGGCGTCGGGCAGGCCGATGTGTATTGTGCGGTGAAATGGGGTGTTATAGATTGTGGAGCGAGCGTCATGCTTTTTTGTCATTCAAACTTGTAAAATCTCGTGTTAAGTTAAATTTAAGGATGATGCTTCATGACCTTGCATGGAGAATTTGTCGTTAATGATGCGTGTTTTTTACCACTGAAGAGGTTCGGCGCAGGTACTTTCACCCTTCAGCATCGCAGTGATTTTATGGCTATTCGTCAGGCCTTGATGTCTACCCGGCAGACAGAATTACCCAATGGTTTAATGAGTTATGGAATGATAGAGGTGATCCTGAATGGGCAGGCGTCGTGTGACAACGGGATTTAGAATATTAATTGCAGTGGGCATTTACGTTCTGGTTTTTCTTATTCTGCGGCCTTCATCCCCGGTGACTAAAGAACAATATATCTTCTGGAATGACACAGCCGCGTTATTTGGAGAACCAGACGTTGAAGGCTTTATCGGATTGACGCTATTTATTATTTGTCCTGTTATCACAGTTCTTTTGTATCAGGTGATCGTCAGGCTTTTACACTGGCATCTGAACAAACCCGATAAATGATGAATCCGTGGACATCATCAATGCGGCGAGATTAAACCCGCCGCGCATTTTCAAGATTTCTCCTTCTTTCTACTCCCATGCTCTGCCGCGTAAAAATATGGTTTTTCGTTGCCATTGTTTTCTCTCAGGTTGTGTTTATCAGCTACACTTTTGACACCCCTACAGCGCCAATCAAAAGAGCGCAAGATAACGAGAAAACATCATGATCATTTCTGCATCAACGGACTACCGCGCCGCGGCAAAAAGTAAACTGCCGCCATTCCTGTTTCATTACATCGACGGCGGCGCTTACAACGAGCATACACTCAGACGTAATACCGCCGATCTGGCCGACATCGCCTTGCGTCAGCGCATCCTCAAAAACATGTCCGATCTCAGTCTTGAGACACAACTGTTTGGCGAAAAACTGGCGATGCCCGTCGTGCTGGCACCGGTCGGTCTGACCGGTATGTACGCGCGACGCGGCGAAGTGCAGGCTGCACGCGCGGCGGCGAAAAAAGGCATTCCTTTCACGCTTTCCACCGTCTCTGTCTGTCCGATTGAAGAGGTTGCACCGGCCATCGACCGGCCGATGTGGTTCCAGCTTTATGTGTTGAAAGACCGGGGTTTCATGCGCAATGCGCTGGAACGCGCGCAGGCGGCGGGGGTTAAAACACTGGTGTTTACCGTGGATATGCCGACGCCCGGCGCACGTTATCGCGATGCGCATTCCGGCATGAGCGGTCCAAACGCCGCTGCACGCCGCATGTTGCAGGCGGTCATGCATCCGCAATGGGCCTGGGATGTGGGGCTGAATGGCAAACCGCATGATCTGGGTAATGTTTCCGCTTATCGCGGCAAACCCACCACGCTGGAGGATTATATCGGCTGGCTGGGCGCAAACTTCGACCCGTCGATTTCATGGAAAGATCTGGAATGGATCCGTGAGTTCTGGAAAGGCCCGATGATTATCAAAGGGATTCTGGATCCGGAAGATGCAAAAGACGCGGTGAAATTTGGTGCTGATGGCATTGTGGTCTCCAACCACGGCGGCCGTCAGCTTGACGGTGTGTTGTCCACCGCCCACGCACTGCCGGCTATTGCAGACGCGGTGAAAGGTGACATCACCATTCTCGCCGATTCCGGCATTCGCACCGGTCTGGACGTGGTCCGCATGATTGCGCTCGGTGCAGACAGCGTGCTGCTGGGCAGGGCGTTTGTGTATGCGCTGGCGGCGGCGGGCGAGGCCGGGGTCATTAATCTGCTGAACCTGATCGAAAAAGAAATGCGGGTAGCGATGACATTGACCGGGGCGAAATCCATTGCTGATATCAGTGGCGATTCGCTGGTTTACGGACGGAATCAGGTGCATCGCGCGACCTTGTAAAATGCAGAGGGCGCAACTTCCGTTTGAAGCCACGCCCTGTTTCATTACCCCACGCAATAGCCGTTTCTGCCCGCATGTTTGGCGTCATACAGCGCACCGTCGGCACGTTTGAGTAATTCCAGCGAAGTCATGCCCGGCGACCATTGCATAATGCCCTGGCTGACCGTCACCGTGTCTGCCACCTGTGATAAGGCGTGCGGGATAGCCGCCTGCGTTACGCTTTGCCTGATGCGTTCCGCGACGACCTCCGCATCGTCGGCGGTGGCGCTGTGTAGCAGGATCACAAACTCCTCACCGCCATAACGGGCCACCAGATCGGCCGGTTGTCTTACGACCTGTTTGAAACACTCCGCGATGCCCACCAGACAAGTATCTCCGGCCTGATGGCCGTAATGGTCGTTGTATTTTTTGAAATAATCCACGTCAATCATGATCAGGGAAAAGGTGCCGCCCTGACGTTCCGTTTGCGCAATCAGTTGTTCAAGCTGATTATCGAGCTGGCGGCGGTTCGCTACGCCCGTCAGCGGATCATAATGCGCCAGATTATCCAGCTTACTGACCAGCAACTGGTTGTCGCATTCCCGCCTGACAGAAAGGACAAACCAGCGGCTGAGCATAATACGCGCGCTTTCAAACAGGGCGCTGACGACAATCATCGCAGCGATTTCCAGAATCGGAATATCCGCTTTCAGCAGTACCAGATGAAAAAATAATGAAAACCACAGCGGTAATGTGAAGCTGTAAAGGATCGGCATGGTCGGGTACAGCGCAATCAGCGCCGTAAAAATCAGCATACAGAACAGCGGGAAGACCAGTTGTTGCTGCGTGTCACTGGCCAGCATGAAATGGAACACCACGGCCCAGAATAAACCGACCAGAAACGCCAGTATCATCGCGGGCGTACGTGAGCGTATGAAGCGCAGCACGGGCAAAAGAATGATAAAAAATACCAGGAAAATCAGGGCTAAATTATCCAGCACCGGACCGGAAACCGCCACGTCGGCGTTCGGATCCAGTAATACCCTGAACTGATGACGTCCGAATAAAAAAAGCACAAAACCAAGATTGGCGAGCAGCAACCAGATAGCGCTGATGCGCAGTGAGGCTTTTTTATAGTGATCCAGCAGGGCGTTAAACGCTGTGTCTTGCAGCGTGTGAGTGGTTTTTTGCATGGTTTTCCTTAACGTCGTCTTCGTGAATAGTGTAGACGAAGAAGAGTTTTTACTCCTCCCCCTGCGGAGGCCAGGAGGGGTTTTAAGGACGAAACGATGGCCAAAGCAGACATCAACTTCTTGATTTTTTTGTAATACCCCAACCTTCCCCTTCGCAGGGGAAGGCGTTGTCCGGTGTTCCCAGACAGGCAGCCAGTTGTTCCCCAGTTACGCCCGCGATGATCATCTCATTCACGGGGGGCGCAAAGGCAAACTCCCTTAACCATTGCTGCCTCGCCGCTTCCAGCCTGTCAGCGGGCCGCGCGCTAAGCGATTCCCGCAACACGCAGCGCTTTTCTTCCAGTGTCTCCGGGGTAATGCCGTCAATGATGGCCGGGATCTGCGCGATAAACGTATGGATAAACCCCAGCAGTGTTTCTGCGCTATACGTCGGCGATTGTAATGCAAACAAAATGCCGGACTGGCGGGCGGTCTGATGGAAACGGCAACTCACTACGTATCCGACATTTTTTTCGACGCGCAATTGCTGGAAGAATTTGGGTTCGAGGAACGACGCTAAAATCTGCGTGGCGGCCAGGCATTCAGCGGTGTTTTCCGCCAGCGGACAGAATAGCAATACCGCAGCATCGTCTCCGGCGGTCGTGAATTCATGCACTCCGCCTGACGAGCTGCTGACCACTTCCGGCAGTTTTGCCAGCAGGGTGCGTATCGCGATATCCGATGCCAGCTGATGCTGTTCCTGCTCAAACAGCCGTTTGCCTTGTGCCAGCGCGGCGGGAGAAGGCGCGCGCAGCAGTTCGAGCGCCGTGGCGAGCGTGCGCGTCGCCCATGCCTGAGAGCCGCTAAGTTGTAATAATCCGTTGCCCTGCGCACAGGTAAACACCAGAGAATGACCTGCATGGGCAGATTGCGCGCAAAGGGCGCGCAGGCTGGCGCGGGCGATACACGCCTGAAGTAAGGTCAGCGGGGCACCGGTGGTCAGGATGCTTTCCCCTGTTTTATGCGTGATTCCGGCGGACGGGAGGTAAAACCTAAAAGGTGATTTCGTGACGTTGTCACATTGTGATTGCCATTCTTTAAAACTGACCGGCAGGGTGAAGCCTTTTACCGGGGTGTTTTGACCAGACACATCCGGCGCAATCCACAGCCGCGTCATGTTTTCCGGCTTTAACTCGCTGAGCAATATCTGCCAGCCGTTATGCGCGGCGGGCGGGAAATCCAGGGTGCGGACGCGCAGTTGATCCAACGGCGTCAGGCGGCTGAAATCGCGATGCGCGAGGGCAATGTAATGTTGCAAATGCCCGGTGCGTAAAGCATGAATCTGTTGCAGCCAGTGGCAGAACAGTGTTTCCACACGTGCACATAAAGCAGGCGTGGTATCGCAGGCGAGAAATTCAATACTGAGAATAGCGTCACTGTCGGATGCGTACGGCAGCGAAACCTGCACGTTGTCTGCCAGCGCCTGGGTTCGAAGTTGATCCAGCAAACTGCCCGGCGCTTCATCCGCCAGGAGCTGACGCAATAACGTCAGCGCGGGCGAGGGCGTGACCGGGAACGAAAAACGCAGTCGTGGTGACCCGTCAAGACGCAATTGCAGATGGCGTTCGTCGCGCAATACCAGAGGCTGAGCAGGCGCTGGCTGAGAACCGTTGCAGGCAACAAAGGCATTGCCGTAATGCTCTGCCAGCGTGGTCAGTTCAGCGACAGATTGCGGCCCCTGTAACCACAACGTGAGCTGCCCTGCGGTGAAGAATTGCTGATGATAGTCCGTCAGTGCCTGTTGCAGAGCGGAAATATCCTCACCGAAAGCGGTACGGTTACCGACGTGAAAATCATGCAGTTGTGCCGGAGCCGCAAAGGCCAGACTCAGCGCCGCATTACAAAGGGAATCCGCATGACCGGTCAGCATCCGGTATTCGGCGTCGATCACCGCCACTTCCTGCTGCACGGCCTCCGTTGCCAGCAAAGGTTGCGCCAGCATGTCCGTCAGACGCGCCAGACCGTCTGCAAACTTTGCCGGTGTCATATCGAAAAACCACGCCGTCGAGGTGGCGTGCGTGCTGGCGTTGAGTCGCGCCCCTTCGGACTGCGCCCACATCATCAGCCGTTCATCACCCTGAAACTGACGGCTTCCGGCAAACACGACGTGCTCGAACAGGTGCGCCAGACCGGGAAACGCGGGCGGTTCGTGATGACTTCCGGCATCCAAATGAATGAGTGCGGCAGCACGCGAGGCCTGCGGGTCATGAAGAATATTGACCCGCAATCCGTTAGCCAGTGTCAGGGTGTGTACGGCTGGCAGCATCAGACCCTCAGCCTTTAAAAATCAACTGCGAGTTCGCGCGGTTGCGGAACTGCAACTGATTGATCTGAATGTTGGTACAGTTGGCCTGTTCGCGAGCTGCCAGAATTTTGCCATGATGTTCGGATTTGGAGCACACCGGATCGGCGTTGTCGGCGTTGCCGGTGAGCATAAACGCCTGACAGCGGCAGCCGCCGAAGTCTTTCTCTTTTTCAGAACAGGAACGGCAGGGTTCCGGCATCCAGTCGAAGCCGCGGTATTTGTTAAAGCCGAACGAGTCGTACCAGATTTCCTGCAAGGTATTTTCCAGTACAGACGGGAATTCGACCGGCAACTGACGCGCGCTGTGGCACGGCAGCGCCATACCTTCCGGCGTCACACTGAGGAATATCGCTCCCCAGCCGCCCATGCAGCCTTTCGGACGTTCTTCGTAATAATCGGGCGTCACAAACAGCAGGTTGGCCAGATTACCGGTGCCCGCCATTTTCTCGCGATACTGATGCACCACATTTTCGGCGCGGGCGATCTGCTCGCGGGTCGGCAATAGTCCTTCGCGGTTAAGCTGCGCCCAGCCGTAAAACTGACAGGTCGCCAGCTCAACGTCATCGGCTTCCAGCTCGATACTCAGGTCGATAATCTTGTCGATCTGGTCGATGTTATGGCGGTGCAGCACGAAGTTCAGCACCATCGGATAACCGTGGGCTTTCACCGCTTTTGCCATCTCCAGTTTTTGCCTGAAGGCTTTGGCGTTACCCGCCAGTGCGGCGTTCAGCGTTTCATCGCTGGCCTGAAAACTGATCTGGATATGATCCAGTCCGGCTTCGGCAAACGCATCGATTTTCTTCTCGGTCAGCCCGATACCGGACGTGATCAGGTTGGTGTAAAAACCGAGATCGCGGGCAGCGCGGATAAGCTCAGGCAAATCTTTACGCACCAATGGCTCGCCGCCGGAGAAACCGATTTGCACTGCACCCATTTCCCGCGCTTCTTCGAACACTTTGATCCACTGTGCGGTGGTCAGCTCTTTGTCCTGTTTGGCGAAATCAAGCGGGTTCGAGCAATACGGACATTGCAACGGGCAGCGGTAGGTCAGTTCGGCCAGCAGCCACAACGGTGGTTTGACCGCAGGTTTAAGCAGGTTCACGGAAGGTAATCCACTTTTGAGCATGGGCCTGAGCGAAGAAATCTTTGACGTCATCATTCACGCCACCGGCTTCCGGGAAGCGGGCATTCAGCTCATCGATGATATTGGCAATCGTCCGCTCGCCGTCGACCAGTTGCAAAATGAAGGTCGCGCTGTCGTTAAGTTTCGCCATCCCTTCCGGGTATAAAATCACGTGACAGTCCTGCGTTTTCTCAAACTGCATGCGGTAGCCGCGACGGAACATCGGCGTGTAGTGTTCGGTAATGGTGATCACAGAAGTCGTCCTTTATGCCAGACCGCCTGTTGCGTCACGCTGTGGTATGGCGGGCGGTTCAGTTCGTAAGCCATGCTCATGGCATCGAGCATGCTCCACAGAATGTCGAGTTTGAATTGCAGGATTTCCAGCATGCGCTGCTGTTTTTCGACGGTATCGCAGTATTCCAGCGCCAGTTGCAGGCCGTGTTCCACGTCGCGATTCGCCTGACTCAGGCGGCTGCGGAAGTAACCGTAACCTTCTTCCTCAATCCATTTGTAATGCTGCGGCCAGGTATCGAGACGCGCCTGATGGATTTGCGGGGCGAACAGTTCAGTCAGCGAGCTGCATGCCGCTTCCTGCCAGACGGCGCGGCGGGCAAAGTTAACGTAAGCATCGACCGCAAAACGCACGCCCGGTAACACCCTTTCTTCTGAAAGCAGCACATCACGATCCAGACCGACCGCTTCCCCCAGTCGCAGCCAGGCTTCGATACCGCCTTCACTGCCGCCGTATCCGTCGTGATCGAGAATACGCTGCACCCATTTGCGTCGGGTTTGCGCATCCGGGCAATTGGCCATAATGGCCGCGTCTTTCAGCGGAATGCTGGTCTGATAATAGAACCGGTTCGCTACCCAGCCCTGAATTTGCTCGCGCGTCGCCTGACCATTGTGCATCGCAATATGGTACGGATGATGGATGTGATAAAACGCGCCTTTGGCCCGCAGCGCCTGTTCAAAAGCTTCCGGCGTCATCGGTGACGTCCGGTTTGAAGATGTCGTCATAATCGTTTTACCTAAAGTTCGATGCGCATCCCGTCCCAACTGACTTCGATGTTTTGCTGCGTCAGTGCCTGCCGCTCGGCAGAGGCTTCATTGAGGATCGGGTTGGTATTATTAATATGGATGAGAATTTTGCGTTCTGCCGGAAGGGAAGACAGCAGGGCAATCAGCCCTTGTTCTTCGGCAAGGGCCAGATGGCCCATGTCCTTGCCGGTATTGCGGCCGACGCCGGTGGTCGCCAGCTCGTTGTCCTGCCACAGCGTGCCGTCAATCAGCAGGCAATCGGCTTTATGCAGCCACTTCAGCAGTTCATCATCTGGCTCGCCCAGACCCGGTGCGTACAGCAGCGAGGTGCCGGTTTTCGTGTCTTCAATAAACAGCGCGATATTGTGGCCGGGGAGCGGTTTGCCGCGGTATTTCGAATAAGGCGGCGCGTTACTCAGCAGCGGAATGGCCGTGAATTTCAGATTCGGGCACACCGCCACGGAGAAGCGCTTCTCCGGCCCGATAGCGTGGTGTTGCAGGCCGCCATTCCAGTGCGAAAGCATGGTGAAAATCGGGAAGCCGGTGGTGAGATCTTCATGCACTTCCGGCGTACACCACACCTGATGCGGAGAGCCTTCGCGTAAATTCAGCAGGCCGGTGCAGTGATCAATCTGGCTGTCGGTCAGGATGATGGAGCCGATGGCGGTGCCGCGTAAAACGTCGTGTTTTATCAGTTCCGGCGTGGCGGCAATCTGGTGGCAAATGTCCGGCGAGGCGTTACACAGCACCCAGTCGGTGCCATTGTCGCTGACGGCAATTGACGACTGGGTCCGCGGAGAGGTTTTCATGGTGCCGTTGCGAACGCCCTGACAGTTGCTGCAATTGCAGTTCCACTGAGGGAAGCCGCCGCCTGCCGCGGAACCAAGTACGATAATCTGCATGTGAGAACCAGGGGGAAAGGGAAGGAAGATGCCCACAGTTAACCGTGGGCACAAGGGCTTAGCGGTTAGAAATGTACAGCGTCACTTCTAAGCCTAAACGCAGGTCTTCGAAAGAAGGTTTAGTCCACATAATTACGTCCTCTTGGTGATTACAGTTTTAAGTTCACTGCCGTTTTAATTGCGGCAGGTGATCGGCTTATTGTCAAATATCGCTGGTTTGGCTAAGAAAATGTTGCGATGAGCTCAAACCGATATTGCCCTGTAAGCCACAGGGATTAGCGCAAAATTCCGGATGAAAAACTATTCACCCCACGTTTGCTTTAATACTTTCAGCCAGTTACGGCAGGCGATTTTTTCGATCAATACGTCGCCGTAACCCGCATCAGACATGGCCTGAATCAGTAACGGCAATCCGGCGACATCGCCGAGGACATCCGGCACATTGATGCCGTCGAAATCCGAACCAAAACCGACATTTTCTTCGCCCAGTTTACCAAGAAGGTTATCAAGATGTTTAACAATTTCGGTGATTGGGGTGTCACCGTTACGTTTTCCATCTGCCCGCAGAAACGCTGTGCCGAAATTAACGCCAACAAAGCCGTCGCTTTCCGCAATGGCAGCCAGTTGTTTATCGGTTAGGTTGCGCGGTTGCGGGCATAGCGCATGCACATTGGAATGGGTGGCAACCAGCGGTGCATCGGTGAGTTTTGCCGTCTGCCAGAAGGCCTTTTCGTTCATGTGCGAGACATCGAACAAGATCCTTTTCCGGTTACACTCACGCAGCAATCCAAGCCCGGCGGGCGTCAGACCCTCACCGGTATCCGGCGAACCCGGAAAATCGCCTTTCACGCCGGTCCCAAACTGATTGGGTAAATTCCACAGTGGGCCGATGCTGCGCAGCCCTTTTTCATACCAGAGTTCCAGCCGCGAGAAGTCATCTCCCAGCGCTTCCGCGCCTTCAATATGCATCACCATTGCCAGCACGTCGTGAGCGATACACTGCTCAATTTCGGCAACCGTCCGGCAGATTTTTGCCCGCCCGGATGACTGTGTTTCGATACGTTCCAGCAGTGAAATCTGTGCCTGTGTGATGGCTAACGCGTCATGAGGCACAGCCGGAGAATTTGGCTTCAGTTGTGGCATATACGAATCAGGTGGTACGAAAATGGCAAATAAGCCACCCGCGAAGCCACCGAGGCGACAACGCCTGAGATCGAGATGTCCTTCCAGTGAGCCATCAAGAAACAGGGCAGCAGGATCTGCTGCATCATGCAGCCACAGGCGCAGTAACAGGTCGTTATGACCGTCGAAGACAGGGGGATGTGGAATGGAGTTCATGATGTTAATGGTACTTTATAAAAGCACGAAAATGTATGCGGAATATGTAATGGTTTGTTTGGGTGATGTTAAGTGATTTGACTGACTTGTTTTCATGTGGAGGTGAAAGAAAAATACGGCTTTGACCTTTTGTCTGCTGGTCAGGCAAATCTCAGTCAGCTCCCTCCCCTGCGAAGGGGAGGGTTGGGGTGGGGTATTAAGGTCAAAATCCAATAGTTAAAGTGTGCTTTTACAAAGAATTAGCCATTAAAACCCCCTCCCAACCTCCCCCTTCGCAGGGGGAGGAGCAAACAGAAAAACATTCTGCATTTGAATTATTGCTGCGGCCTCAGCAAATCAGAAACTATAGCTCGCCGTCACCGACACATTCCTTGGTTCGCCGTAGACCACATACTGGTTCACGCTGGTGTCATATTCTTTGTCAAACAGATTATTCACGTTGGCCTGCACCGCCAGTTGTCTGGTGACCTGATAACGACTGAACAGGTTAACCAGCGCGTAGCTGCCTTGTTCCGCATAACGGGTGCCGTTGCCGCTTGGGCCCGGAACGGTATCCCAGACGTGGGTCTGCCAGTTCACGCCACCGCCGACGGTCAGATCCTGCAACATCGGCAGACGGTAGCTGGAGAACAGTTTTAGCTGGGTGCGCGGCAGTTGCGGATTAACTGCATCGCCATTTTCATCTTCTGCAATGTAACGGGTACCGCCGAACGTCATCTGCCAGTTATCGGTCAGCGCGCCGTTCACTTCAAATTCCACGCCGCGGCTGACGGTGCCGTTTTTGCCTTCATAGGCGGTATCGGTTGTGCCAGGAATAATGCGGCCGGTGCTTTGTGCCACGTTATCCAGCTCCGCGCGGAAGATAGAAACCGACGCGGTCAGACGGCTGTTAAACCAGTCAGATTTTACGCCCGCTTCGTAGTTTTTGCCGATGACCGGTGAAAGGTAGCCGCCGTTGATATCGCGGTAAGTTTGCGGCTGGAACACTGAGGTGTAGCTCGCATAGGTCGACCAGGTATCGTTGATGTCGAACACCAGACCTGCGTACGGCGTGATGTTGTTCTTCTCGATCTGGTCGGTGAGCGTGTGAGAATTCCAGTTGGTGTAGCGTGCGCCAACGATCAGGTGCAGCGGATCCGCCAGTGAAAGACGCGTAGCCACGTAAGCCGATTTCTGACGGATAACATTTTCTTCCGCCAGCGCGCGCGGACTCCAGTCAGTTTCAGGGAACTGACCGTTGAAATCGTTAAAATTGCCCAGTTCTTCGGTTGAGATATTGGCAAATGAACTGTAATAGGTGTTCTGCTGTTTGCTGTAGCTCACACCGGTCATCAGTTCATGCTGACGGCCAAACAGTTCATACGGGCCGCTGGCAAAGGCATCTACACCATCGACTTTACGTTTACCGGTGTTATAACCGGTTCCCGCCACCACCGGATAACCGGCATAAGCGGATTCGCCGACGCCGGTGGTTTTATCGAATGTCCCGTCGATATACATCATCTTACTGTCGATACGGGATTCGGTATGGGTGCCATTCAGCGTGGCCTGCCAGCCGTTATCGAACGACTGCTTCAGGGTGGTGAACAGCTTAGTCGTTTCTTTATCGCTGTACGCCCAGTCCGGTGCGGAGTTAAAGCCGCGACGATAATCGGTTTTGCTGCCGTCCAGATACCAGCGCGGCATACCGCCCCAGGTCGGGCTGTCGGTGTTGGTTTGCTGGAATTCGTAGCCTGCGGAAAGCAGGGTGGAATCGGTGAGGTCGGCATCCACGGTGGCATAGACGAATTTTTTGGTGGCGCCGTAGCGTTCAACGTAGCTGTTTTTGTCCTGATAACCGGTGATCAGGCGGCCACGTACGCTGCCGGATTCGTTCAGCGGTGTGGATAAATCTGCCACGTAACGTTGTTTATTCCAGCTACCGTAAGTAGCAGAAACATTGCCGGTGAATTCTTTGCTGTCGGCGTGTTTACGCACCTGATTGACGGATGCTGACGGGTTGCCGGGGCCGGTCATCAGACCGGTTGCACCGCGCACCACTTCGATACGTTCATAAATCGCCGTGTCAGACTGGGAATCACCCAGATCCCAGCGCGGGTCGAAGGTGGTCGGAATGTTATCGACCATGTAGTTGTCGATCAGAAAGCCACGCGCGTAATAAGTACGGCGGTCGAGATCCGAGACGCTTTCCTGAATACCGGTGGTGTTTCTCAGCACATCACCCAGAGATTGCAGTTGCTGATCCTGCATACGTTGCTTGCTGATGATACTGACGGATTGCGGAATATCGCGCGCCGTCAGGGCCATTTTTGTGCCCGCAGTGGTGACCGGAACACTGTAATCGGTGGCGGCAGTCTCCGCGACCCCGGCGCTATTATTCTCACCGGTCACGACAACGGTATCGCCCGCCGTTTTTTTAGCGGGAGTTTCTGCGGCATAAGCAGAATGCAAAGACGACGAAATTAACAATGCGATCACTGAAAGTGAAAGTTTCTTTCCTGAATTATTATGAATATTTTGCTTATTGTTCCTGACAACGCAATTCCCTGAAAAGACACACATAACTATTCTCCAGACGGTTATTTTTTTATTTTTAAGCCACGGCATTTTTGTATGAATACGGCTTTATCTGCATGAGCAAATCCCGCCAGAATCCCCCGGAACAAGGGCTGGACAAGATAAAAAGGTCATGGTTAATAAAGCGAATGAGAATAATACGCATTGGGTTTAACGATGTAAATAAATATTACAGACAGGGGGAGGAGTGGGGGTTGTCGCATAGCTCCCTCCCCTGCGAAGGGGAGGGCTGGGGTGGGGTATTAAGGTCAAAAACTAAATTCAAAGTGTGCTTTAACTCATTGCTTTGTATTTAAAACCCCCTCCCAGCCTCCCCCTTCGCAGGGGGAGGAGCCAAAAACCGCCCCGGTCTGGCCGCCAGACGTTGCTGAGAAAGTGCTCAGTTAGCTCCCACCCCTTCGCAGGGTGAGGAGCAAAGATAAAAACCCTTTCACCCTTCACGGCGAGTGAGACCAATTTGCCATTAAAAACCCACCTTTTAGCCATTAAGAAATCTAGACATCTAAACGTTCGTTTTGTAGAGTGTCACCACCTGCCGGATTAACGTTTGATTCGGCTAAGAAAAATACAACGGCGGTGACACAATGTTCAGTAACGTTAAAATCCTCGACGGCGGCATGGGGCGCGAACTGGCCCGGATGGGCGCTCCTTTTCGTCAGCCTGAATGGTCTGCGCTGGCACTGATGGAGGCTCCGGAATTTGTGCGAGCCGCTCACGATGCTTTTATTGCTGCCGGTTCTCAGGTCATCACCACCAACAGTTACGCCGTAGTGCCGTTCCATATTAGTGAAGATGTTTTTGTGGAGCAGGGCGCGGCGCTGATTGCGCTTTCCGGCAAGCTGGCGCGGGAAGCAGCGGATGCTGCACCGGCTGATGTGCTGGTCGCGGGTTCACTTCCTCCGGTTCTCGGGTCTTATCGTCCGGATCTGTTCGAACCGGTGGCAGCCAAAAAATTACTGCAAGTGCTGGTGAATAATCTGACGGACAGCGTCGATGTCTGGCTGGCCGAAACGCAAAGCTCTGTGGCGGAAGTCGAAGCCGTGCGTGATGTGCTCGGCGATGACCCGCGTCCGCTGTGGCTGTCTTTTACCTTGCAGGACAATCTTGATGAAAATGGCAATGCGCTGCTGCGCTCCGGCGAATCAGTTGATGATGCCGTAAACGGCGCATTACGGATTTCTGCCAGTGCGGTGCTGTTCAATTGCAGCCGGCCTGAAGTGATGGCCACGGCGGTGAAAACCGCGCGTGCCGCACTGACGGCGCAGGGATCTGCGCTTGATATCGGCGTGTATGCCAATGCCTTCGAACCTTCCGATAATCAGCGCGGTGCCAATGAAGGGCTGAGCAAAATGCGTCAGGACACCGATCCTGCCGGATACCTGGATTTCGCGAAAGACTGGGTGGCGCAGGGTGCCACCATGGTCGGGGGATGTTGCGGGATCGGGCCTGAACACATCGCCGCGCTTAAGCAGGCCTTCGCTAAATAACATCCATAAAAAGAATAAAACGCACATTAATTCTGAAGATGCATTCTTCGCAGACAGGGGAAAAACATGATTGATCGTCGTTCGTTTATCAAAAGTGCGGGGGCACTTTCCGTTGCTGCGGCTACCCACTCTTTGTGGCTGGGCAATGCCTTTGCTGCGGAGGCAGAAAAGCCGAAAAAAGGCGGGCATCTGGTTGTTGGTGTGGATAACGCTTCCAGCACTGACCGTCTGGATCCGGCATTCTGGTTCGAAACTTACATGTATTTCGTCGGTTCTCAGATGTTTAACAATCTGGTGGAAATCGACGAAAACGCCAGACTGGCCCCCTCGCTGGCTGAAGCCTGGGCCTCAACCGACGGCAGCAAAACCTGGGTGCTGAAAATTCGCCAGGGCGTGCAGTTCCACGATGGCCGCTCGCTGGGCGCGAAAGATGTGGTGTACTCCCTGAATCACCATCGTGGTGAGAAATCCACCTCGCCGGTGAAAGGTTATCTCGATACCGTCAGTGCAATTGAAGCCACCGGCGACCATGAAGTCACGATTAAACTGACCGCGCCGGACGTTGAATTCGTCTGGCTGCTGAGCGCCGTGCATTTCGCCATTACCGCTGAAAATGAAAACTTTGACAAAGGCATCGGTACCGGCGCATTTATCCTTGAGAAATTCCAGCCGGGCGTCTCTACGCTGACTAAACGCAATCCGAACTACTGGAACAGCGAACGCGGGCATGTCGATTCTGTCGAAACGCTGGCGATGAATGATTCAACGGCCCGTGTGGCGGCACTGGTCAGTGGTTCGGCACAATTGATTAACCGTGTGAATCCGCGCATCGTCAGCCGCATCGAACGTATGCCGAACCTGAAACTGGTGCGCGCCAAAGACAGTATGATTTATACCTTCCCGGGGCTGTCGAATCTGGCGCCGTTCGATAATGTTGATGGCCGTCTGGCGCTGAAATACGCCATCGATCGTCAGAAAATTATCGATACCGTGCTCGGCGGTTATGCCAGCGTGGCGAACGATAACCCGATTTTCCCGTCGAACCGTTACTTCGCGAAAGACATTCCGCAACGTCCGTACGACCCTGAAAAAGCCCAGTTCCACTGGAAGAAATCCGGGTTCAGCGGCCCGCTGACCCTGAACGTTGCCGATGCCGGTTTCCCTGGTGCGGTTGATGCCGGTCAGCTTTATCAGCAATCCGCCGCCAAAGCTGGCATTAATCTGAATGTGGTGCGCGTGCCGGACGATGCGTTCTGGAATGATATCTGGCAGAAGAAAGCCTTCGTGTCGTCGAACTGGGCGAACCGTCCGACCGCCGATGCGCTGCTCTCGCTGGTATTCACCAGCCAGTCTTCATGGAACGAATCCGCGTGGCACGTTCCGGCTTTCGATGCGATGGTCAAAGCCGCGCGCGGTGAAGCGGACGAAGCGCGCCGCAAACAGATTTACCATGACATTCAGGTGATGCTGGTTGATCAGGGCAGCGAGATCATTCCGCTGTATGCCGATGCACTCGACGGTTGTTCCGCCAAAATCAAAGGGTTCACGTCCGTTCCGGGGATGCCGCTGAGCGGTAACCGTGCGGCAGAGAAAGTCTGGATCGAAGGCTGAACCGGGTAAAAATATGTCTGACTTATCTGCACAACAGAAAGCGACTCAACGGCCTGCGGGCCGTTTTTCGCAACCTCATTCCAGCTTGCTGAGCATGGTGCTGATACGCCTGTTTTATGGCGTGCTGGTGGTGCTGGCAGTTTCCGTGCTGATTTTTGCCGGTGTGCAACTGCTGCCGGGCAATGCTGCGACGGCGATCCTCGGCCAGAGCGCCACGCCGGATGCCATCCGCGAACTGAACTTGCAACTGGGGCTGGATAAACCGGCAGTCAGCCGTTATCTGAGCTGGTTGGCCGGTGTGTTGCACGGCGATTTTGGCACCAGTTTCTCCACCCGTGAAGCCATCAGCGGCCCGCTGTTTACCCGCCTGGGCAACACGTTGTTTCTGGCCGGATGTACCGCCGCGATTGCGGTTCCGCTGGCGCTGCTGATCGGATTTATTTCCGTTCGTTATCAGGGCAGCGTAATTGATACGCTGCTCAACGCCATCACCCGCGCAACCGTCGCGCTGCCGGAGTTTTTCTCCGGCTATCTGCTGATCCTGATTTTTGCCATCACGCTGGCATGGGCGCCGAGCAACAGCAGTATTACGGCGGATATGCCGCTGGCAGCTAAACTCTCCGCCATTTCCCTGCCGTGTGCCACGCTAGTGCTGGCGATCCTTGGCCATATGAGCAACATGACCCGCGCCGCGCTGATTGCCGCGCAAAGTTCGGCGTATGTCGATACTGCGTTGCTCAAAGGGCTGTCGCCGTCGCGCATTTTGTGGCGTCACGTATTGCCCAATGCCGTGGGGCCGATCATCAACGTCGTGGCGATCAATCTGGCGTATCTGATGGTCGGTGTGGTGATTGTTGAGAACGTATTTGTTTATCCGGGACTCGGGCAGTACATGGTCGACAGCATCAGCAAACGTGATATTCCGGTGATGCAGGATTGCGCGTTGCTGCTGGCTGGCATTTATATCCTGCTGAATTTGCTGGCGGATGTGATGTCACTGGTCGCCAATCCGCGTTTACGCCACAACCGCTGAATCTTAGGAATTGCTGTAATGCCTGCATTAAAACCTGCTTCGATACTTGGCCTGCTGGTGCTGAGTCTGTTTATTCTGATCGCCATTTTTGCGCCGTGGCTGGCGCCTCACGCGCCGGATCAAACGCTTGGGATGTCCTGGGATTTACCGGGACCGGATTCCATTCTCGGCACGGATAATCTCGGCCGTGATTTGCTCTCCCGCCTGATCTGGGGCACCCGCGTTTCCCTTGGGGTGACCGCGCTGGCGGCGCTGGTGGCGTTTATCGTCGGTTGTACGTTCGGGTTTATTGCCGGACTGCGCGGCGGCTGGTTAGATCAGGTGATTTCCCGCTGCAACGATATCGTCATGGCTATCCCGACGCTGATCCTGGCGCTGATTGTGCTGGCCGTCTTGCCAAAAACCATTCTGGTGCTGACGCTGGTGCTCGGCTTGCTGGAATCGACCCGTGTGCTGCGCGTGGCACGATCCCTCGCGGTGGATATCGGCGTGATGGAATTTGTTGATGTGGCGCGGCTGCGCGGCGAAAGCCTCGGCTGGATCCTCTGGCATGTGATCTTACCCAATGCGCTTCAGACGCTGATTGCCGAATTCGGCCTGCGTTTTATTTTTATTCTGCTGTTTCTTTCTGCGCTGTCATTCCTCGGGCTGGGTATTCAGCCACCCACCGCCGACTGGGGCGGACTGGCGCGCGATAACAAAGACGGTATTTTGTTTGGCGTCTGGGCGGCGCTGGTGCCGGGTGGCGCCATCGCGGTACTGGCGCTGGCGGTCAACGCCGTGGCGGACTGGCTGATGAGCGGTGAGCGTCGTGTGTGGGGGAAAAAAGCATGAATGAGCACTTACTGCATGTCGAAAACCTGCACGTGGTGTCGCAGGGTAAAAATCCGCGCACGCTGGTGGATGACGTCTCTTTCACGGTGAAGCAAGGCGAAGTGCTGGGGCTGATCGGCGAATCAGGCGCAGGTAAATCCACCATCGGACTGGCCATTCTCGGGCACTGTCGTCAGGGGATGCGCATTCAGTCCGGCAGAATTACATTCAGCGGACAGGAACTGACACAACTTTCTGACCGCCAGTTGCGGCAGGTGCGCGGCAGGCAGATTGCTTATGTCGCGCAGTCTGCCGGAGCAGCGTTTAACCCGGCGATCACGCTCGGTGAGCAGGTCATTGAGGCGGCGCTGAAACATAAAATTTATCCCCGACAGCAAGCGCAGGCCAAAGCCATTGCGCTGTTTGAACAACTCGGCCTGCCGGATCCACAGGCATTTTATCAGCGTTATCCGCATCAGGTTTCCGGCGGTCAGTTACAGCGCGCGATGATTGCGATGGCACTGTGCGCCGGTCCTGAGTTGTTGATTTTCGATGAGCCGACCACCGCGCTGGATGTCACCACACAGCTCGGTGTGCTGAAAGCCATCAGCGATGTGATCCGCTTTTCCGGCGTCGCGGCGATTTACATCAGCCATGATCTGGCGGTCGTTGCGCAGATAAGCGATCACATCATGGTATTGCAGCACGGTAAAACGGTTGAACAGGCGGAAACGGCGCAACTGCTGAGCCAGCCGCAACAGGATTACACCCGCCGTTTGCTGCATGCGCAGGGCGGGAGCAAAACGCCGCAAACCGGCGATGCGCCGGTGGCGCTGGATATCCGCAACATCAGTGCGCGCTATCATGCGCAGCCGGTGCTGCAAAACATTTCACTGAGCTTGCCGCGCGGGCGCACGCTGGCGGTGATCGGCGAATCCGGCTCGGGGAAATCTACGCTCGGCAAAGTGATTTGCGGACTGCTCACGCCGCAAACCGGTGAGGTCAGTCTGAATCAGCAAGTATTACCTGCCAGTTTGCGCCAGCGCAGCCGCGTTCAGTTGCGCGATGTGCAACTCATTCATCAGATCCCCGACACGGCGCTGAATCCTAAAGAGCGTATTGGCAGCCAGATTTCCCGTGTGCTGGCCTGCTTTACGTCGCTGAACCGCAGCCAGCGTGAGGCGCGGGTCAGTGAATTGCTGGCGCAGGTCGGATTACACGCTGAACTTGCGATGCGTTTCCCTGCCGCACTTTCCGGCGGGCAGAAACAGCGTGTGTGTATTGCGCGGGCGCTGGCGGCTGAGCCAAAAATTATCGTTTGTGACGAGCCAACGTCGGCACTCGATCCGTTAGTCGCCCGCGATGTCCTGGCGTTACTGCGCCAGATCCAGCAGGAAACCGGCATTGCTTACCTGTTTATCACCCACGATTTACAGGTGGTACGTGAAGTGGCGGACGAAGTCGCGGTGCTCAGACAAGGCGTGATTGTGCGCCACGGCCCGGTGGCATCTGCACTCGCCGAACCTCTGGACGATTACACCCGCGAGTTACTGCGTTCGGTGCCTGAAATGCGGGTGGGCTGGCTGGAGGAAATGTTTGCTAATTAATACTTGTCCTCCTGCCCGGCGGTTTTGTTGTGCTCCTCCCCTTCGCAGGGGAGGAGCAAAATGGTCATCCTTATTTACACTTTCGCAATATTAACGTCACTAAAGATTCCCTTATTTATACCGATAACCCTTTTGAATTAAATAAATCATTAGAAAGTCGTTCCGCTATGTAACCAATATTTTGAATTTTTTTTCATGGTATTTGTTTTATTGGCCAGGAAATAAGGGAAATAAAATGTTTAAACTGATCAACAATATGCGTGTCGGCGCCCGTTTAGGGGCCGCATTCAGCCTTGTCATTTTGCTTTTAGTCATTGTCAGCGGGATTGCAATCACCAAAATAAGCAGCATTAACACCAGTATTGAACAAATAATCAGCGACCGGTACGTGAAAGTCCGGCTGGCATTTGATGTTCGCGACGGCGTAAACGACCAGATTAAATATCTGCGGGGTATCGTTATCGATACTAAAAATCCTGAACAGAATAAAAAGCGTTATTTACAACTGGATGACACGGTCAAAAAAACCAATTTAGCGATGGATAAAATCGCCGCGATCCAATCCACCGTGACGGGCAAGCAGAAAATTAAAACGTTGCAGGAAGCGGGTGAAACCTTCGAAACGGCGAAAGAGCAACTGATTGCCTTAGCCCGTGCCGGTGACATGGACGGCGCGACCGAATTTGTTCTGCGCAAACTCACCACCTCGCAAAATGCGTATCTGGATCTGGCAACCGCATTTGCCAACTCTCAGGATCAGCAGTTGCAGGCTGAAGGTAAAACAGCGATAGCAGATGGCGCCACCGCCATTCAACTGACGCTGATTTTTTCCGCGCTGGCGATTTTAATGGCGGCGGCGCTGGGCTATTTCCTGACGCGTTCGATCACCCGTCCATTGCATACCGCAGTGAAAGTGGCAGAAAACGTGGCGGCAGGGGATCTGACCACACAAATCCAGGTGATGTCGCAGGATGAAACCGGGCAGCTCATGCAGGGGCTGAAAAACATGAATGAAAACCTGCTGAAAATTGTGACCGAAGTGCGTGCCGGCACCAATGCCATCACCAGCGCGTCCAGCGAAATTGCTGCCGGAAACCTCGATTTGTCTTCCCGCACTGAACAGCAGGCCAGTTCGCTGGAAGAAACTGCGTCGGCGATGGAGCAGATGACCGCCACCGTGAAGCAGAACGCTGATAACGCGCGTCAGGCTAATCTGCTGGCCGCGCAGGCTTCCCGCGTGGCGGTGCAGGGTGGCGAAGTGGTGGGCGAAGTGGTGAATACAATGGAAGGTATCAACACTTCCTCGCGTAAAATCGTCGATATCATTGCAGTGATTGACGGCATTGCTTTCCAGACCAACATTCTGGCGTTGAACGCCGCCGTTGAAGCGGCGCGTGCCGGTGAGCAGGGCCGTGGATTTGCTGTCGTGGCTTCCGAAGTGCGCAATCTGGCGCAACGTTCTGCCAGTGCCGCGAAAGAGATCAAAGTGCTGATCGACGACTCGGTGGCGAAAGTGGATAACGGCACGCAACTGGTTGCCAAAGCCGGGGCTACCATGGCGGAAGTGGTGTCCAGCGTAAAAAATGTGACTGACATCGTGGGCGAAATTGCGATTGCCAGTAACGAACAAAGCACCGGCATTGAAGAGATCAACAAAGCCATCACTCAGATGGATGAAGTCACCCAGCAGAACGCCGCATTAGTGCAGGAAGCTTCGTCGGCGGCATATTCGCTCAATGAGCAGGCTGAGCGTTTATCCCAGGCGATCAGTATCTTTAAAGTCAGCGCCGGTTCGGCAACGGCGGCGGTGCGTAAAGCCGGGCAGACAAAATCTCCCGCCTTGCTGTCAAACCGTCAGCCGGTTCCGGCCGCTGATCAGGGCAACTGGGAAACGTTCTAAATCTCCTGTTAGTTTCTCAAAGTTTTCCGTTTCATGTTTAAAACCTGACAATTTCTGTCGGGTTTTTTACTTTCTGCCTCAGCTTTTGCCATAATCCCTTCGCCAATATAAAGGAGAAGGCTTTGATGATGAAAAATACCCTGCGTAAAACCGTGCTGATGGCGGCGGCTGTAGTGCCAATGCTCGCATTCAGTACGGTGTCATGGGCGCAAACGGCGACAAAAATGACGTCTGTGCAGCAGCAGCTTGCGGCGCTGGAAAAAGACAGCGGCGGTCGTCTTGGTGTGATGCTGATTAATACTGAAGACAATTCCCAGATTGCTTACCGCGCTGATGAACGTTTTGCCATGTGCAGCACCAGCAAGTTCATGGCCGCGTCAGCCATTCTTAAACAGAGCGAAACGCAAACGGAGTTGCTGAACCGCCGCGTCAGCCTCACAAAATCTGATCTGGTAAATTATAACCCGATCACCGAAAAGCATCTCGATACCGGCATGACGGTAGGCGAACTGGCCGCCGCCGCCTTGCAGTACAGCGATAATACCGCCATGAATAAACTGATTGAGCAGCTTGGTGGCCCGCAGAAAGTCACGGAATACGCCCGTACGCTCGGCGATAAAACGTTCCGTCTGGACCGCACTGAACCAACGCTGAACACCGCCATTCCGGGGGATGACCGCGACACCACTTCACCGCGTGCGATGGCACTGAGTCTGCAACACGTCACGCTGGGCAGCGCGCTGGCTGAACCGCAACGCGCGCAACTGGTGGAATGGATGAAAGGCAACACGACCGGCGCGATGAGTATCCGTGCGGGGCTGCCTGCGACCTGGGTGGTCGGCGATAAAACCGGCAGCGGCGATTACGGCACAACCAATGATATTGCGGTGATCTGGCCGGATAATAAGGCCCCGCTGATCCTGATTACCTATTTCACCCAGCCGCAGAAAGACGCGAAATCCCGCCGCGATGTGCTGGCTTCTGCTGCGAAGATTGTGACGCAGGGTTATTGATTTACGTTGAAAAGGACAAAGAAAAGGGCCCGCAAGAGCCCTTTTTGATTGCCGTGTAACGGGCAGATATGGGTTATTTTAGAAACAAGAGAAGGGAATAGAATGTCCAGGCCGTTTTCAGGATCTGCGCAGGCGCTCATGATGTCATTGCTGACGGGACAGGCTACGCACTGGCAGCGCGCGTGGGTTCCGCTACCGTTGACCTCTTCGGTCTGGCAATCAGTCAGCGGCGTTTTATTTTCCAAAATACTGCAACCGGTCTGGTGGTGCTGCCGTTGCCCTGAGCCTGTGGTGACGGTGAAGAAAAACACGGTGTACTGGCTGGCTCATCTGGTTCAGGAACCGGGTCCGGCGGCTGATAAACTGTGGATTGATGCGGTGCGAACGCGCTATCAGATGCAGACCAACAGCATCCTTCCGCCGGAAACCGATGCGATTTTGTCGCAGGTGTTCCAGGATTACGTCACCTTATATGAGTTCTACCGCAAAGGTCGGGTTAATGAGCTGAATAATTAGGGAAATATCCGAAGGGATTGTTTATATACGCGGCGGACATTATTCTCTGTATTATTTCTGTAATAACCGCACCGATGTCGCGGTGTAATATATTTCAAAATTTATATCTGACGGCTATTCAGCCAGTTACTGCACCGTACTTTAATATCATCGCCCATATAACAGCCGCAGGCTATAATTAAACAACTTTCCTGAAAGACTGTTCACCGGGCATCAACCTCCGGTGCGACGTCGTAGCCGCAGGGGTATTGATGCCTGACAACGGTGTGATTTTAAGCCTGATATGTCGCGTGTTGACCCGTCGTTCTGCAAGACGGATGTGCTTTTTAGTGCTTTATTAATGACCGTGTAACGGAGTTAAGTCAGCACGATCGTTCATTAAATCATCAACATATTGATTCCTATAGGAAATAATAAACAAATCTATACAAAATAAATTATTGAGGTGGGGGCAAAAAAGCCATATATTGGCCGCGTTTTTCATACGCTTGTAATTTTCTTAATCAAATTTATTCAATTGTGGCGTTCTAATAACACACGGTTGTAGGAGAGATATGATGACGGATAAAGTCCGTATTGACAGTTTTGGTGCGAATTCATTAAACGGAAACAATGAAACCTATTTGGCAAGACAAGCTGAATTTGAATCGAATGTTCGGAGCTATCCACGTAAGTTGCCTCTGGCAATTGCGAAGGCCAATGGCGTTTGGATCACGGATGTTGAGAATAATCAATATCTTGATTGCCTGGCCGGTGCGGGTACGCTTGCTCTTGGACATAATCATCCTGACGTGCTGCAAAGCATCCAAAATGTCATTACCAGCGGCTTGCCGTTACATACACTGGATCTGACAACACCGTTGAAAGATCAGTTCTCTGAATATCTGCTTTCTTTATTGCCACAACAGGGCAAAGAGTATTGCCTGCAGTTCACCGGTCCGTCGGGTGCTGACGCTGTTGAAGCTGCCATGAAACTGGCTAAAAAAGTCACCGGCCGTAGCGGTATCATCAGTTTCTCGGGTGGCTACCACGGTATGACACACGCCACACTGGCGGTGACCGGTAACCTGTCTCCGAAAGAAGCTGTTAATGGCATGATGCCGGAAGTGCAGTTTATGCCTTACCCGCACCAGTACCGCTGCCCGCTGGGCATTGGCGGTGACGCTGGCGTTAAAGCATTAACCTATTACTTCGAAAACCTGATCAACGACGTTGAGAGCGGCGTTCGCAAACCTGCGGCTGTCATTCTGGAAGCGGTTCAGGGCGAAGGCGGCGTGAACCCGGCTCCGGCTGAGTGGTTGCAGCGCATCCGTAAAGTGACTCAGGAACACGGCATTCTGTTGATCCTCGACGAAGTGCAGGCGGGTTTCTGCCGTACCGGCAAACAGTTCGCCTTCGAACATGCGGGCATTGAGCCGGATATTATCGTGATGTCCAAAGCGGTCGGCGGCGGTCTGCCACTGGCGGTTCTGGGTATTAAGAAAGAGTTCGATGCCTGGGCTCCGGGTCACCATACCGGCACCTTCCGCGGTAACCAACTGGCGATGGCCACCGGCCTGACCACGCTGAAAATCCTGAAAGAAGAAAAAATCGCCGAGAAAGTGGCAGCGCAGGGTGAATGGCTGAAAGCCAAACTGGCTGACATGCAGAAACGCTATCCGGTTATCGGTCACGTGCGTGGTCTGGGCCTGATGATCGGTATTGAGATCGTCAAACCCGACGAAGCGCAGGATCACATGGGTTGCTATCCGGCTGACGGTGAATTGTCTGCATTGCTGCAGAAAAAATGCTTCCAGGCTGGCCTGATCCTCGAACGCGGTGGCCGTAATGGTTGTGTGCTGCGCCTGTTGCCTTCCCTGCTGATCACCAACGATGAGCTGGGTATTTTCCTCGATAAGTTTGAGCAGGCGCTGTTAGCGGCTGGCATCAAACCTGTCTGAGCGGAGTAAGAGATTCTGATGTCCGAGTTAAACCCGATTCTGGCAGGCTCAGCGCAAAGCACTGAAGCCTACCAGCAGGCCATTGCGCAGAGCAGTGAAGCTGTTGTGCAGTGGCTGAAACAACCTGAGATGTATCAGGGCAAAACCGTTGCTGAGCTGCGTGAGCGTATCAGGCTGGACTTCAATCCAAACGGTCTGGGTAACCAGGCCGCGATTGAACGTGCGATTGAGTACTTTTTAAAAGACAGCCTGTCTGTGCATCACCCGCAATGTGTGGCGCATTTGCATTGCCCGAGTCTGGTGGTCAGCCAGGCGGCGGAAGTGCTGATCAATGCCACGAACCAGAGTATGGACTCCTGGGATCAAAGCCCGTCAGCAACCATCATTGAGATGAAGCTGATCGAATGGCTGCGTACTCAGGTGGGCTATCAGGCTGGCGACGCAGGCGTGTTCACCAGCGGCGGCACCCAGAGCAATCTGATGGGGCTGATGCTGGCACGCGATGCCTTCTTCGCGCGTCAGGGGCATTCCATTCAGCAGGATGGGCTGGTCGGCAATCTGCGCAAAATTAAAGTGTTATGTTCTGAAAACGCGCATTTCTCTGTGCAGAAGAACATGGCGCTGCTCGGTCTGGGCTATCAGTGTGTCACGCTGGTGAAAACCGATGAGTTTGCCCGTATGGATCTCAACGATTTGCGCGAGAAAGTGGCACAGGCGCAAGCCAGTGGCGATCAGATCCTGGCCATTGTGGCGACAGCCGGTACCACCGATGCGGGGGCTATCGACCCGCTGCGTGCTATTGCTGAACTGGCGGCAGAGCATCAGATTTGGGTGCATGTGGATGCGGCATGGGGCGGTGCATTATTGCTGTCCGAAAAATACCGCAATTATCTGGACGGCATTGAGTTAGTGGATTCCATCACGCTGGACTTCCACAAACAGTTCTTCCAGACCATCAGCTGCGGCGCATTCCTGCTCAAAGAAGAGCGTCATTACGAGCTGATGCGTTATCAGGCGGCTTACCTGAACTCTGAGTTCGACGAAGCGGCTGGCGTACCGAATCTGGTGTCCAAATCCCTGCAAACCACCCGTCGTTTCGATGCGCTGAAACTGTGGATGGGGCTTGAGGCGTTAGGTCAGAAACAGTATGCCGCGATCATCGATCACGGTGTGACGCTGGCTCAGGAAGTCGCGCAATATGTGACTTCTGAAGCCGCGCTGGAACTGGTGATGAAGCCGCAACTGGCGAGTGTTCTGTTCCGTTATCGTCCTGAGCAACTGGCGGGCAGCAGCGATGCGGCTATTGCACTGCTGAACCAGAAAATCGGCGATGCGCTGCTGGAATCTGGCCGTGCTAACGTCGGTGTGACCGAGCATAATGGCGTCACCTGTCTGAAGCTGACCTTGCTGAACCCGACAGTAACGCTGGAAGACGTGAAAGTCCTGCTGGCGCTGGTTGAGAAAACCGCACAGCAATTGCTGAACGCATAAGTCATTACTGAAGCATAAGTTTCGTTCTGCGTTAACCCGCAGCAAAAAGCCGGTGATACAAAAGTATCACCGGCTTTTTTACGTCTGAATGACTTTCTGACCAGGATAATTCTTAATGCTGAGCGACAGGCAAAAAAGAACCCACCTCATGGGTGGGCTATTTAAGGGTATGGTGCTTACGATCCGCTGCTCTTGCGTCAGCTGATCTAAGAGTAATCCCAGACCCCTGTCCTGTTCAAGTCATTGACAAAAAAGTGCCACAAAGAGCGCATATTTTTGGGTGGCAGAACGCTTTTCGCATCATGCCCCGCACTCACCCAGACGTTATCACTCACCTTACCGGGCCTTTGTTATCCGTTTCGGGCACCGATTATCAGCGCGGCGACCAATGCAATTGAAACGAACGACATATAACCAATCACTAAAGCTCTTTTCATATCAAGCACCTCAGTTGAACGTTTTTCAGAACATCGGGCTCACGCCAGAAATCATAGTAAACCGGACAGAACGTAATATAAATACCGATGACGTTAAGACGTCTGCAAAGTTTTACCTCTGCGGCAACGCCGGTTGTCTACCGACCTTTCCTATTCCTGACCCCTGCGCTGACCTGTTTCCTATACTGGAGGTTTGTGATTAATTCCGGGAGGGAAGATGAATTTTCTATCACGCTTTGATTTTATCGCGCTGGTGATGGCGCCGGTGTTCTGGATAGGTGTCGCGACGATGTGTGTCGTCACGCTTGTCACGTACTGGCTGCTGAGCTGGCTGGTCTCGTTTTTGCGCAAGGGCGTAAAACGCTGGGGGGAGGTTAATGAGGCCAGCCACCGGATTCGTTTTATTCTGGGCGAGATCCTCAACCGGACGAGTAATTTGCTCATTTTCATTGCGGCTTTTTTGTTCAGCCTGCGGTTCGTTAATCTGCCCGATAATCTCTACAACACCATCAGTCACGCGTGGTTTCTGGTGCTGGCGTTCCAGATGGCATTGTGGCTGGATCAGGCGGTGGTCTCGTGGTTACGTCATATTATGCGTCAGCCCGGTATGAACAAAAATCCGGTAACGCTGGTGATCACCGGGCTGATTTTCCGGGCGGTAGTGTGGTCGGTGATGCTGCTGTCGATACTGGCGAATGTGGGCGTGAACATTACCGCGCTGGTCGCCAGTCTGGGCGTGGGCGGTATCGCTATCGCGCTGGCGATCCAGACCATTCTCAGCGATGTGTTCGCGTCATTATCTATCGGCTTTGATAAGCCTTTCGAAATTGGCGATTTCGTCGTTTTCAATGATGTTGCCGGTACTGTCGAACATATTGGCCTGAAGACGACCCGGATACGCAGCCTGAGCGGGGAACAAATCGTTTGCGGTAATGCCATTCTGCTCCAGCAAACGCTGCATAACTACAAACGCATGCAAACCCGCCGCATTGTTTTCAATTTTGGTGTCGCGATTAATACGCCGCCGGAAAAGCTGCGCAATATCGGTGACATGGTAAAGGAAATTATTATTGATGTCGGCGAAACGAAATTCGACCGCGCACATTTGCTGGGTTTTGGTACCGATCGCCTGAATATCGAAGTGGTCCACATCGTCAATACTGCCGATTACAATAAATACATGGATATTCAGCAGGAAATTAATATTCGTATTATTGAAAAGCTGATCGAGCAGGGGATCGAAATGGCATTGCCGAATATGATTGTTAAAACCCAGGCAGAACGTGACCGTTAAGATGGCGAGGACGCTATCAGGATGACCGGGGAGAAGCCCGGCCAGACAGCCATGTCTAGCTGGTCGGTCAGCGTAATTTCTTTATCGCTGAACAGATCCCGGTAGTGCCGGTAAGCAAGGTGGGGCGGCAGTACAATTTCCGCCTGCGGGAACCCCCGGGCTGGCAAACCCAGCACCAGACGCGGTGCCGCAACAATCACCGCATCGTCATTGTGCACCCGCGCAAACGCGATGATGTTTTCGGCGTGCTGGCCGGTCACACTGAGCGGAACATAGTCCCCCTGCTGAAACAGCGCAGGTTTTTGCTGGCGAAGCCCGGCGAGCGTCGCCACGAGGTATTGTTTCAGCTGGCCGTTCAGCTTTCTTTCTGCCTGGCCCCGGCCCGTTTTATCATCCTGTCGTAACAACCGCGCCAGCCCGGTGAAATCCGGCAGACGACGGTTATCCGGATCAACAAGGCTGAAATTCAGCGCCTCGCTGCCCTGATAGATATCCGGTACGCCCGGCGCCATCAGTTTGATTACCGTCTGGGTCAGGCTGTTCACCAGTCCGGCATGGATAAATGGCTGGATCGACGCGTGGAAATCTTGCAGGAATAGCCGGTTTTCCGCTGAAAGCAGATGATGCGCGTAATCCAGCACGGCCTTTTCATAGTCTTCGTTGTTGTTATCCCAGTTGGTGCGCAGCTTGGCTTCCCGCAGCGCTTTTTCGACGAAACTCTGAAATCTTTCGTCGAGTTCCTGCAAACCCTGTTCATCTTCAGGCGTCAGCGTGACCGGCCACGCGCCCGCCAGCGCCTGATACAGCATCCATGTCAGCGCAGGGCGCGGTGCCGGGCCATCGGGAAGCATAATCACCTTTGACTCGTTCATCCGGTGCCAGCGTTTTACACAGGCGGCCCAGTCTTGTGGCGCTTCGGTCAGCGTAAACAGTCTGGCGCGGGCATCTTCCCCCCGTTTGGTGTCATGCGTGGATGTCGCGGAAAGCGCCGCCGGTTGCTCTTCGCGGCGTTTTATCATCTCCGTATGGAAGCGGCTGAGGGAGAAGGTGCGAATTAACGGTTCAGCGCCGACTTCGTTCAGCGCCAGTTCCATGTTCTGGCGGAAGAAAAGTGTGTCTTCCACCGATTTTGCCATCAGCGGTCCGGTCAGTTGCTGAAAGCGGGTACGGAATAAACCGGCCTGCGATGCCGCCGCAGCAGAGGTTTCTCCACAAAGAATACGCGCCAGAAACGCAAGGATTTCAGGCTGAACGGCAAGGGCCGGGGCGCTGACCTTGCGCAGGATCTTGTGCAAAAGCGCGGTGTCTTCTGCGGGCATACCCTGTTCGGTGCCGTAAGTGCGGTACACCGGAAAGGCGATCAGTAATTCGCGCAGCGCGGTACGGATATCATTTTCGTCATACATCGTGCCCCCGGTCCCGGCGATGCTGTTCGCCAGTTTCCACAGCGTGGTGTACTCGCCTTCGAAATTCTTTTCCACCATCATAAGCTTGGCCGCACGCAGCTCGTTGCGCATGTCCACCGGCTTGCCGACCACGCTGTCGTAAAGCTCGCTAAGCACCGCGATATTTTCATCGTTGACCAGCACATCCGAAAGCGAGGCAATGAACTCATAGCCGGTGGTGCCGGAGACCGGCCAGTCCGGCGGCAGGCGCTCGCCTTTGCCCAGAATTTTCTCCACCGTGATATAGCAGTCCGGCCCGGCCTTCTCCCGCAGGCGTTCAAGATAGGCTTTGGGATCGGCAAGACCATCCACATGATCGACCCGCAGGCCATCGGCCACACCGGAGCGGACCAGCTCGAGGATCAGCCGGTGCGTATCATCGAAAACCCCCTCGTCTTCCACGCGCACACCCGCGAGGCCGGTGATTTCGAAAAAGCGCCGGTACGAGAGTTCACGGGGCGCGTCACGCCAGCACATCAGGCGGTAGGGCTGGCGCTCATGTAATTCAGCCAGTTCTGTTTTGCTCAGGTCATCTGTTTTAGACGCCGTGAGAGTGCCGGGCGCAACGGGATAATACGTATCGAAATAGGCGAAAGCGGGCTGACCGGTTTTGGGATCAGGCTTCAGCACAATGTCGCCTTTTTCCAGCGCATCCTCAAAAGCGTCCCCGAGGAAAGGCAGCGTCAGGCGACGCGACCAGTCGATATCAAAATGGCGTGCATAACGGCTCTTTTTGCCATGTTCAATGACGTCACGCCACCAGATATTCTCAAGTGAGGCCGCCATATGATTGGGCACAATGTCGAGGATCAGCCCGATCCCCGCCGCTTTCAGCGCCTGTGCCATACGGTCGAAACCTTCACGCCCGCCAATCGTCGGATCAATTTCGTTGGCGTTGGTAACATCGTAGCCGTGCGTGGAACCAGACGTCGCTGTAAACACCGGGGAAGCATAAAGATGGCTGATCCCAAGTTGTTTTAAATAGGGGATAAGCCCTGTCGCGGTGTCAAAGTTCAGTCCATTACGGAACTGAATGCGGTAAGTCGCGGTGGGGATTTTCACAGTAAGACTCCTGGCGCAAAACGGACAATAAGGGAAGCGGGCACCGACGTCGCGGCATCCTGCGGCCAGGCAAAGATCGTTTCTCCTGGCAGTTCAGGAAGCGGATGCGTGTCCTGGCCAACGTTGAGTACCAGCGAAAGCGTGCCACGGGGGAATGTCCATTTAACGGAGAGAAAACCGGTTGAGGTTTCGACAATCTGGCCGACTTCTCCTTTCGCAGGCGTCAGTAAGGGCACGATGTATTTCCGGCGCAGCGCCAGCAGCTTGCGGGTCAGCGCCAGGGTGTTTTCGCCTTCGGGATGTGTCAGTTTCTGCCAGTCAAGTTTCGAATTTTCGAACGTACTGAGAGCGTTAGGATCGGGGACCGCGTCGTTGCCGTAACCGTTGTGTCCTTCAAATTCACGGGCGCGCCCCTCGCGAACCGCCTGCGCCAGCTCACCTTCAAAATCGGTGAAGAACAGAAACGGATTGGTTTCGCCGTATTCTTCGCCCATAAACATCAGCGGAATATGCGGCGATAACAATAAGGCGGCGAACAGAACGCGCGTACGTTCAGTGCCAGCCAGCGTGATCAGCCGGTCGCCGTGCGCACGGTTACCAATCTGGTCGTGATTTTGAATGAAATCGACAAAGGCGACCGGCGGCTGTCTGCGGCTGACCGTACCGCGCGGTTTAGCGGTTTGCGGCGATTTTTCGCCCTGATACGCGAAACCTTCCGCTAACGCGCGTGCCGCCAGTTTCTCAGGGTTCTGCGCGAAATCCTGATAGTAGGCGTGGGTTTCACCGGTGCTGAGAACGTGGATGGCGTTATGGAAATCGTCATTCCATTCGGCGGTAAACAGTGGGACGGTGCCGTCGGCATTACGCGGGTGTAAAAAGATGACGTTGCGGCTGTCTTCGGTGGTCAGATGCACCGGGCGATCGGTGATCGCTTCGCGAATTCGTTCGGCGATTTCAATCAGAATATGCGGGGAAGAGGTGTCTTTCATCTGATCGATGGCATCAAAGCGCAGGCCGTCAAGCCGGTATTCTTTTAGCCAGTACAGCGGTGCTTCCACGATATAGCAGCGGGCCGCTTCGTTTTGATAATCGATGCCCGCACCCCAGGCCGTCATGCGTTGAGCATCGAAGAAATCCGGCGCGAGCAGTGGCAGATAATTACCTTCCGGACCAAAGTGGTTGAGCACGATGTCCAGCACCACGGAGATGCCGACACCGTGCGCCGCATCGACAAACGCCTTGAAATCTTCCGGCGAGCCATAAGCGGAGTGAGGCGCGTACAGCAAAACACCGTCATAACCCCAGCCGCGTTGCCCCCCAAATTGTGAGAGCGGCAGCACTTCAATCATGGTGATGCCGGTTTCTGCCAGATAAGCGAGTTTTGCCTGCGCGGCGCTGAAAGTGCCTTCGGGTGTGAAGGTGCCGATATGCATTTCATAGACGACGGTTTCTTCCCACGGGCGGCCTTTCCAGTGGTGATTTCGCCATGCATAGCCCGATGATGAGGTGACCAGGGAAGGACCGTTGACGCCTGCCAGCTGGGCGCGCGAGGCAGGATCAGGAACCGGCATGCCATCGGCCAGAATAAACTGGTACTCCTGACCGGCAGAAACACCGGTTGCCACAAACTCGAACCAGCCGTTTTCCGTCGGCTGCATTTCTCTGTCTTCGCCGGAAAGTCTCAGCGTCATGTTGGCCTGACCCGGCGCCCGGACCCGAAAGCGAACTGTCCCGGCGGAAATGAAACTGGCCCCCCAGCTTGTCGTCAATGCATCGCGTTGCATCACTTTACCTCGCAAAATAGTCGCGTTAACCGGCCGTTAGCCAACGAATAATAATCATAGTCGAGGATGAAAAAGAGGGCGATCTTGTCGGATATTAAACCCCGGCACAGAGGCCGGGGCATTCACGGAAAAATTATGCTGGCATCAGGAAGAGGAGGTGAAAAAAACCAGAGAGATAATGAAAGAGACGAGGGTCCCGATGAGCAGCATGCATTTGCTCGGCGTGAAGAACTTCTTGTTCTGATTGGCTTTATAAGCCTTGATTAATAACCACAGCATCACGATGCCAATGATAATAAATATTACGCCACCTGATATACTCGCGACTGGAGCCATATAAGTATCCTTCTCATCGGTAAATTTTAATTATAGCTCAGCATCTGAGAAGCGTTTTCCGCTTCATATTAACAGTTATCGCCCAAACTCACCTCAGGTGCTCCCTTTTGCCCGACCTGCGGCAACATGCAGTTGTGACTGTACTGATGCAGCCGACCAAACGTATAATATCCCGCCGCGATGAGGGCATGGCGGTATTACCGGGTTACGGCGACTTAAGTTAAATAAACCGTGCAATAAACCGGTTGCTATAAAAATAATTTTCAGCCTCAGATAATAATCACACAATACCTAAGGGAATTAAATGAAGTTACTTCATGGTTTGCTTTTTATGCTGTCAGTCGTCATCACCGGACAGTCCGGTGCCGCAACAACGACACTGACTGATGTTCTGGGAAATAAAATAACCTTAGAAACCCCGGTGAAAAGAGCGGTATTAGGTTTCTATTTTGAAGATTATATGGCGGTCGGTGGTGAACAGGCATTTGATCATATTGTCGGTATCTCCCGCGAAGCCTGGCATGGCAAAGTCCCTGCGAACTGGGATATGTATATTAAATATCGTCCGTCCATCGCCAACATTCCGGATATCGGCGAAATCGACCTGCACAACGTGTCGCTGGAAAAAGTGATTAGCCTGAAACCGGATGTGGTTATTTTAGCCAGCTGGCAGTACGCCGCCCTGAAGTATGAAGTCACGCAGCTTCAGAGCCTGAATATCCCGGTTGTCGTGCTCGATTACAATGATCAGACAGTGGAAAATCATGTGAAATCCACGGAAATTATCGGGATATTAACCGGCCAGACTGATCGTGCGAATGAGCTTGCCCGGCTTTATAAAAATAACATCACGCTGATTGAAGACAGGATCAGACAGGCGAATCTGCCGAAGCCAAAAGTCTATATTGAGTTTGGCAATAAAGGTCCGGCGGAGTATTCATTTACCTATGGTGAAAATATGTGGGGGGTGATGCTGCGTCTTGCCGGTGGTGAAAATATTGCGGCACCTTTCGTTAAACAGTGGGGCGAAATTAACCCTGAGCAGTTGCTGGTTGCCAAACCGGATGTCATTTTTATTTCCGGCAGGGAGAACAATAAAGTCGATACGGCGTTAGAAATGGGCATCGGGGTCAATGAAGCCACGGCAAGAGCAAAACTCAACGGATTTGCTCACCGCGACGGCTGGAGTTCATTACCGGCAATTAAAAACGACAAACTCTTCGGGGTTTATCAGGGGGCATCACGGACGCTGGTGGATTTCACCATGGTGCAGTTTATCGCCAAGTCCCTTTATCCAGATTTATTCAGGGATATTGATCCGGTGAAAAACTATCACGATTATTATAAAAAATACCTGCCTGTCATGCCGGTGGGAACCTTTGCGTTATCGGCCAGTGAGAAACCACACTGATCGTGGATTTTCCTGTTAATCGATCCCTTTCAATCCATTTGCTCTCTTTGAAAGGGATCGGTGTACTTACACCCTGGGTGTTGCCAGAAATTGCGGTCGCTGTTCGGCCCGCTGTGTGAAGCTGTTCGCTTGCGCATACTGGTCGGCGTTCATGATATCTGGCAGCATCGATACTGTAAAACTCCAGGCAACGGCGATGCTGATACCGGCTACAGTCAGTATATCAGGGGCGCTTTCCTGCAGGCTGTCATCAAGCATTTGCCATGTCCCCCGGAGCTGTCGGGTCACCCGATCAACCCAGGGCTGATGTTGCTTTTCCTCCGGCCTGAGGCGTCGTTCGTAAACGAGTTGCACCGCTTTTTCACAGGCTGTCAGAGCAAGTCCCGTGAGGCATAATTCCCGCAGGCCTTCCGGCCCGGACTCGGGGGGATTGCCAAGAGAGCGGGTGGACAGTTTCTCCAGATAGCTGATGATTAAGGTTGAGTCCATCAGTACCTGATTGTCTTGCGTGATAAGCGTGGGGACTTTGACCGCCGGGTTAATTTTCACCAGTGTCTCAAAATCGGCAAACACCGAGAGCGGACGATGTTCGAAATCAATACCCAACACTTTCATACAGATAGCCACGCGTCTGACATAGGGCGAATCCAGCATTCCGATCAGAACCATAGTGTTACCTCACCTCATTTTTGTTAATAAATTCGACTACCTGTCTGGCTACAGGCAGTGGAGCATCTTCCATCAAAAAGTGTCCGGCCTGCTCATAGATATGCAGCGTGGAAGACGAAATATCGCGTTGCAGACGCTGGCTATATTCAACGGGCTGCCATTCATCTTCTTTCCCCCATAAGATCTGTACGGGCAGATTCAGAAGAGGGAGCTTCTCCGCAAAGTCTGCCGTGTAACAGGAATTATAGTGAGCGACCTGATGCTGATAAAATGAGGCCTGCTCCACCACGCCACAAAGTGGCGCGAGATATCTCTCCAGCCGTTCCCCTGTCATCACTTCCTTTTTAAAAACGGCCATCTTTAGCTGGCGTGACATCGCAATACAATGTTGGCTGGCCGGTATCAATGCATATTCCGCATAATTATCCCGCATGTCTTTCCATGTAGGCGATGGCCAGGAGTCGTAGCTTGGAATATCGGCGAGGGTGAGTGTCTGGAGGCGGTCCGGGTAATCGAATGCCAGCCGAAGTGAAATTGCCCCACCGATGTCGTGACCCAAAAAGTGTGCTTTATCCAGTTGCCAGTATTCAAGCAGTCGTAGCAGAAAAGTCACCTGTGAGGCTACCGATGTATCCGTTTTCACCGGGCGTTCGGATGCGCCGAACCCAGGCAGGTCATACAGATGAACACGAAAGCCTGCGTCGACAAATATCGGGACGAGTGTCTGCCAGATGACAGAATGCGCAGGCGTGCCATGAACCAGAATCAGCGGCGTGCCTGAGCCGTGGACCCCCGTCGCAATGCGACAACCCTTTATCACAACGTGTTGAGTCAGTAATGGATTACAACCTGGCATAGTTTGCTCCGCTTTTATTCAGTCTGAGCAGGCTATCCGTTGACTGAATATGACGCCAGTGACATTCTTTCCCTCTGGTAACCCACTTTTGTCATAATAAAATGAACAAACGCCTCTCCGTTGATTCGCTCAGGGTGTTCAGAACCGTCGTTCAAACCGGCAGTATGAGCAAAACGGCTTCACTCCTCAGCCTGAGTCAGTCTGCTGTGAGCTGGAAACTCAGGCGACTTGAAGATCAGCTTCAGTGTCAGCTCCTGACACGTCACGCAGGGAAAGCCTGCCCGACTGAAAAGGGCAGCGTGTTACTCCAGCATGCGGTGAAAATACTCAGCGAACACGATAACGCTGTGGCCTATTTTTCACCTTCGGCATTGCGCGGAAAGCTCCGTGTTGGGGTAACTGAACACATTTCTCTGACAGAAGTGTGTTCAGTTATTGCTCTGTTCACTCACCATCATCCTGAGGTGGATGTCCAGCTGGTTGTTGAGCAAAGCCATCTCCTGCGTCAGCATTTTTCTGAGGGGGGACTGGACATCATTTTACACCAGGATTTCACGGGCATGGCCAGCGGCGAAGACAAGGTACTCTGGACAGAAAAATTATACTGGTGTGCACCTCCTTCGTGGCGGTATGCATCCGGTAATCGCCTTAAACTGATCACCTGGGGGACAGATTGTTTTTATCGCCGTATGGCTGAGGAGAAACTGAATCAGGCTGATATTACCTTTATGGTGATGCTGGAGTGCCCTTCAGTGGCAGGTATGCTTGCGGCGATAAATGCAGGCCTTGGGGTGGGAATAATGAATGAATTCAGCATCGCAAAACCGGTTAGCGATCTTTGCGAACTTGAACAGAGGATGCCGTTGCCGTCCGTGGATTGTCTGCTACGTGTGAATGAACACCGCTATAACCCTGCAAGTGAGGCTTTCTGTCTGATACTGAGCCGGCTGATGCAGAGATCTGCTAAGGCGGGGGATATCAATAGCAGTCAGTCATGATTTTATCGGAGAGGCATGCGACTTTCTGATTCATTAATATCGGGTCGTGGCGTCTGCATAATACATATTACCGTTTGCTGAACGGCATCTTTAAATAGTTTTCTGATATTTCATTTAGAAGAATATTAAATTTAATTCGTCAATAAAAATATTCCCATTCTTCTGGCGGGTTCAAGGTAAATTTTATCTGAGCACGATATATTTTCAGCTTGTCGTATTTTGGATGCCCGGGAATGTACGAATTCAATTTGATATTGCTGCTGTTACAACAAATGTGCGTGTTTTTGGTGATTGCCTGGCTGATGAGTAAAACGCGGTTATTTATTCCGCTGGTTCAGGTGTCGGTTCGGCTGCCGCATAAGTTATTGTGTTACATCACGTTTTCCATTTTTTGCATTATGGGAACCTACTTTGGCCTGCATATCGAGGACTCTATTGCCAATACCCGCGCGATTGGCGCCGTGATGGGCGGGTTGCTCGGCGGCCCGGTGGTCGGGGGGTTAGTGGGGCTGACCGGCGGGATCCACCGTTATTCAATGGGCGGTATGACGGCGCTGAGCTGCATGATTTCAACCATCGCCGAGGGATTATTAGGGGGTCTGGTACACAGCGTTTTGATCAAACGTGGACGTATCGATAAGTTATTTAATCCTCTGGTAGCGGCTGGTGTCACCTTTGTTGCAGAAATACTGCAAATGCTAATCATCCTGCTTATTGCCCGCCCGTTTCACGATGCGCTTAATCTGGTCGGCAGCATTGCCGCACCGATGATGGTGACGAATACCCTCGGGGCCGCGATGTTTATGCGTATCCTGCTGGATAAGCGGGCAATGTTCGAAAAATATACCTCGGCGTTTTCGGCCACCGCGCTGAAAGTGGCCGCCTCGACGGAAGGCATTTTGCGACGCGGGTTCAACGAAGAGAACAGCATGAAAGTGGCACAGGTGCTGCTGAAAGAGCTGGATATCGGGGCTGTGGCGATTACTGATCGTGAGAAATTGCTGGCCTTTACCGGTATCGGCGACGATCACCATCTGGTGGGCAAACCCATCGCATCACAATATACCTGGCGTGCTATCGAGAACGATGAAGTGGTGTATGCCGACGGCAACGAGATGCCTTACCGCTGTTCACTGCATCCCAGCTGCAAGCTGGGTTCAACCCTGGTGATCCCGCTGCGGGGTGAAAATCAGCGGGTGATTGGCACGATCAAATTGTATGAGGTTCGCAACCGTCTGTTCAGCTCCATCAACCGCACACTGGGCGAGGGAATTGCCCAACTGTTGTCGGCGCAGATCCTCGCCGGTAAATTTGAGCAACAAAAAGCGTTGCTGGCACAGTCTGAAATCAAGCTGTTGCATGCTCAGGTTAATCCGCATTTCTTATTCAACGCCCTCAATACGTTAATGGCGGTGATCCGCCACGACAGTGATAAAGCCGGTCAACTGGTGCAGTACCTGTCGACCTTCTTTCGCAAGAATCTCAAACGCTCTTCTGAAGTCGTGACGCTGGCGGATGAACTGGAGCATGTGAATGCCTATCTGCAAATCGAGCTGGCAAGATTTCCGACGCAACTGAAGGTGGATTTACAGGTACCGGAGGCCTTTTCTGATCAGAGCCTGCCTGCTTTCACCCTGCAACCGTTAGTGGAAAATGCCATCAAACATGGCACTTCTCAGTTGCTGAGCAATGGCAATATTGTGATCCGCGCTTACAGTGAGGGCGAAATGGTGATCATCGAAGTGGAAGATAACGCCGGGTTATATCAGCCGGAAGAAAGCAGCGACGGGTTAGGTATGAGCCTGGTCGATAAACGTCTGCGGGCGCGCTTTGGCGATGATTATGGCATTACGGTCAGTTGTAAACCGGATGATTTCACCCGCGTCACGTTACGGCTGCCTGCGGAGGGTGCGCCATGTTAAGAGTGCTGATTGTCGATGATGAGCCGCTGGCGCTGGAAAATTTACGCTTACAGCTTCAGGATGAAAGCGATATTGAAATTGTCGGTGAATGTACCAACGCCATTGAAGCGATTGGCGTGATCCACAAAATCCGTCCTGACATTGTCTTTCTCGATATTCAGATGCCGCGCATCAGCGGGCTGGAAATGGTCGGTATGCTCGATCAGCAACATCGCCCGCACATCGTTTTCCTCACCGCGTTCGAGGAATATGCGGTGCAGGCGTTTGAACAGTGCGCGTTTGACTACTTACTCAAACCCATCCAGGCGGCGCGGCTTCAGAAAACGCTGGCGAGATTACGACTGGGCTATCAGGAGCAGGATGTCTCACAGTTACCGCAATATCAGCAGCCGCTGAAGTTTATCCCCTGTATCAGCAGTAACCGTATCTGGTTGTTGCAGCTTGAAGATGTGGCTTTTGTCAGCAGCCGGGTCGGCGGGGTGTATGTCACCGGACAGGACGGCAAAGAGACATTCACCGAACTGACCCTGCGCACGCTGGAAGTTCGTACGCCGTTGTTACGTTGTCACCGGCAATATCTGGTGAATATGGATTATCTGAAGGAGATCCGTCTGGAGGATAAGAACCAGGCGGAACTGCTGCTGCGTGATGGTCAGATTGTGCCGGTCAGCCGCCGCTATCTGAAATCACTGAAAGAGACGGTGGGGCTGTAAACCCCGCCGCTTTTCTTTTGGACACATGGGTCAGACAGGGCTGGCCGGACGCAGCCGGGCAAAGGCCGCGCGGATTTCGGTTTCGGGCAACTGCATGCCAATGAAAACTAACGCACTGCGCGGCGTTTCGTCCGGCAGCCACTCGCGATCCCAGTCGGCGCTGTAGAGGCGCTGTACGCCCTGAAACAGCAGGCGGCACGGGTGATCGGCTATCCATAACATCCCTTTATAACGCATCAGGTTATCGGCAAAACTGGCCAGCAGTTCTTCCATCACCTTCGATATCGCGGTCAGCGCCACCGGATAATCCAGTTCTACCACAATCGAGGAAACGGTGTTTTGCTGTGGCGCGAGGCGATGGAACAGCGGTCTGGCGGCGACCACGTCTTCCTCCAGCATAAATCCGCGGGTATCAAACAGCAGCGCCGGATCGATATCCCCCTGAACTGTTTTATAAACCGGTGCACGGGCATTAATGCGTTGCAGCCGCTCCGTCAGCTCAGGACATTCACCGGACACATCAGTTTTAGTCAGCAGGATACGGTCAGCGTAACCAATCTGCGACTGCGCCAGCGGGAACTGATCCAACTGAGACATGGCATGCACGGCATCCACCAGCGTGATAACGCCATCTAACACATATCTTTCACAGATGACTTCATGCGCGAAAAACGCCTGAAGGATTGGGCCGGGGTCGGCCATGCCGGTGCATTCGATTATCAGCCGGTCAAACTGCACCTCGCCTTTATCCACGCTGTCGAGCAAATCCAGCAGCGCCGATTCCAGCTCGCCCGAACGGGTACAGCAGATGCAGCCGTTGGATAAAGTGGTGATACGTGTGGCACGGTCGCCAATCAGCTGGTTATCGATGGGCATCTCGCCAAATTCATTCTCGATCACCGCAATTTTCATCTCGTGCCGGGTATGCAAGATCTGGCGTAAAAGCGTGGTTTTCCCGGCACCCAGGAAGCCTGTTAATACTGTGACTGCAATTGGCATCATAATTTTATTCCCCTTAACAACAGCGCATTCCGCCTTTACCATCCCCGCCGTAACGCGCCTGCTGACGCTCGCGGAAAAACTCCTCGTAGGTCATTGGCGGCGTATCCGGGTGGTTGGTCTGCATATGCAGGACGTAGGTGTCGTAATCCGGTATGCCCACCAGCATACGTGCGGCCTGACCGAGGTATTTCTTCGCCGCACCTAAGTTGTCAAACATACGTACTCCTTTGAATTTATGCTGAAAAGCCCCGCGGGTGCGGGGCTTTGAGGTAAACGGTCAGTGCCCGGAGGCGATTTTTATCCCTTCCGCAGGAACCGGCACATAAGGCGTTTCCTTATCGGTACGTTTGTCGGTTTTACGTGCCTGCAGGCAGGCGCGGATACCGTAGAAAATGATGCTGTACACCACAATCAGGAACAGAACACTCAGCCCGGCGTTGGTGTAGTTGTTGATGACAATATGGTGCATATTGCTGACTTGTTCTGGTGTCAGGTTCGCGCCGCCAGTGGCAATGCGTTCTTTATACTGACCGGCCATGTAGAAGAAGCCTTCCATCTGTGCATTGGTGCTGAACAGTTTCAGACCCAGCGCCCAGGTGGTGCAGATAAGCAGCCAGATGGCTGGCAGCATGGTGACCCAGATGTACTTCGTACGTTTCATTTTCACCAGAACGACGGTGGCGAGGATCAGCGCGACGGCGGCCAGCATCTGGTTTGAGATACCGAACAGCGGCCACAGACTTTTCACGCCACCCAGCGGATCGACCACGCCCTGATACAGCAGATAACCCCACAGCCCGACACAGCCTGCGGTGCCGATAATCCCGGCGATCAGTGAATCGGTTTTTTTCAGGAACGGGATAAAGTTACCCAGCAGATCCTGCAACATAAAGCGGCCGGAACGGGTGCCCGCATCCAGTGCGGTCAGGATGAACAGCGCTTCAAACAGAATGCCGAAGTGATACCAGAAGCCCATATCGGCCAGCGGCATAATTTTGTGGAACACATGCGCAATCCCGACGGCCAGCGTGGGTGCACCACCTGCGCGGTTCAGCACTGAGGGTTCGCCGATGTCTTTCGCCGTTTGCATAATCTGCTCAGGCGAGATCACAAATCCCCATGAACTGACGGTTGCTGCAGCGTGCGCCGTGACGTCTTTCAGTTGCGCCAGAATCATCGGCGCATGATCACCGCCCAGTTCGTGCAGGTTTGGCATGATGATGCCCAGACCGGCTGGCGGGGTATTCATGGCGAAGTACAAACCCGGCTCGATGATTGATGCCGCGACCAGCGCCATCACCGCCACGAAGGATTCCATCAGCATTGCGCCGTAACCGATAAACCGGGCATCGGTTTCGCAGGCCAGCAGTTTAGGCGTGGTGCCGGAGGCGATCAGTGCGTGGAAACCAGACACCGCACCGCAGGCGATGGTAATAAACAGGAACGGGAACAGGGCGCCTTTCCACAACGGACCTGTGCCGTCGATGTACTGGGTCAGGGCCGGCATTTTCAGTTCCGGATTGAGGATCACGATACCGATCGCCAGCCCGACGATAACGCCGATTTTCAGGAACGTTGCCAGATAATCACGCGGCGCCAGAATCAGCCACACCGGCAACAGAGCGGAGACAAACGCATAACCAATCAGGGTGAAGGTAATGGTGGTGTCTTTGAAGGTCAGCGCCGGACCCCAGTAAGGATCGCTGGCGATAACGCCCCCGAACCAGATAGCCGCGACGAGCAGGATCACGCCAATCACCGAGATCTCACCCACGCGACCCGGGCGGATAAAGCGCATGTAGATGCCCATAAACAGGGCAATCGGCACCGTAGAACACACGGTAAACACGCCCCACGGGCTTTCAGCCAGTGCTTTCACCACGATTAAGGCCAGCACCGCCAGAATAATAATCATGATCAGGAAACAGCCGAACAGGGCGATAGTGCCCGGCACCGGCCCCATCTCTTCTTTGATCATCTCGCCCAGGGACGCGCCGTTACGGCGTGAAGAGATGAACAGCACCATGAAGTCCTGCACCGCACCGGCCAGAACCACACCGGCCAGCAACCACAGAACGCCCGGCAGATACCCCATTTGCGCGGCGAGCACAGGTCCGACTAACGGACCCGCCCCGGCGATAGCGGCAAAATGGTGGCCGAACAGTACGTTGCGGTTGGTCGGCACATAGTTCAGGCCGTCATTGTTGATTACCGCAGGCGTCGAGCGCGAAGGGTCGAGTTTCATGACCTTTTGCGCGATATACAGGCTGTAATAGCGATAGGCCACCAGATAAACCGAGACAGAGGCCACGACTATCCATAAGGCGCTGATATGTTCACCCCGCCGCAGGGCAACCACACCCAGACAGCAGGCACCGAGGAGAGCCACAATCATCCACGGTATGTGCTTGAATAATGCTTTTTTATTCATAAATAACCCGGTTATTTTAAAAGACTCACGAAATACCCGTCTCTGTTTTCTTTATTAAGGACCGCTTTCAGAGAGGCAGGGACCTGTTTTGTTACACACTTTACTGCCCGCATAGGGTGCCAAATTCGCAGGCGCGCAGGGGGGAAACTTGGTAAGCGGTCACAGAGGGAGATAAGCGGTTATTACGCGGAATAAGCGGTTCAGGGAGCGATTAATGCARCAAAATCTGTGATTTAGATCACTGCACCGGTTATGCCTGAAAGCCCGGGCATCGGCGTAACTTTTGTGGCAGAGCCGTGTTTTGACAGGTAAATTATTCATTTGCTAAATGATCCGAGGGATCAATCAACACATTCAGGGAGTTTTTATGAAAGGTAAGTTTCCGCAAGGCTTTATGTGGGGCGGGGCAACGGCGGCCAATCAGGTTGAAGGTGCTTACGATAAGGATGGCAAAGGGCTGTCGATTGTCGATGCGATTCCGGGTGGCAAAGCGCGTCTGAACATCGTTTCCTCACCGGAGTTTGATTTCACCCTTGATACTGCAAACTACACGTATCCCAATCATAAAGGCATCGATCACTATCATCGCTTTCAGGAAGATATCGCGCTGTTCGCGGAAATGGGATTCAAATGTTACCGCTTTTCTATCGCCTGGACCCGCATCTACCCGAACGGTATTGAGCAGGAACCTAACGAAGCGGGGCTGAAGCATTATGATCAGGTGATTGATGCCTGTATTGCGCACGGCATCGAACCGGTGATCACCATTTCCCATTATGAGATGCCGCTCCATCTGGCTACCGCGTTTGGCGGCTGGAAAAACCGTGAACTGATTGGTCACTTTGAGCGTTTTGCCCGCACGGTGCTGACCCGCTTTGGGCATAAAGTGAAGTACTGGATGACTTTCAACGAGATCAACAGCGCGGCGCATTTCCCGATCATGAGTCAGGGGCTGACGGTAAAAACCGGCGCGCTTGAGGCGCAGGCGAAATTCCAGGCGTGGCATAACCAGTTTGTCGCCAGCAGTCTGGCGGTCAAAATCGCCCATGAAACCAACGCACAGATTCAGATTGGTTGCATGATCCTGTTTGCCACCAACTACGCTTATGACTGTAATCCGGTTAATCAACTGGAAACCCTGAAAGAGACGCAGGCGTTTAATTTCTACTGCGCCGACGTGCAGGCCGGTGGTAAATATCCGTATTACGCCAAAAGTTTGTGGAAGTCTCAGGGTGTTGAACTGGATATTCAGCCGGGTGATTTAGCGCTGATTAAAGAACATACGGTGGATTACATTGGTTTCAGCTACTACATGTCTTCAACCATCAACAAAACCAATCCTGATGCGGTTTCGGCGCAGGGCAACTTGCTTGGCGGCGCGCGCAATCCGTTCCTCGAAGCCAGTGAATGGGGCTGGGAAATCGATCCGGTCGGCCTGCGTATTGCCCTCAATCAGCTGTACGATCGCTATGAAAAGCCGTTGTTTATTGTCGAGAACGGGCTGGGCGCCGTCGATAAGCCGGATGAAAACCACTTTATTGCCGATGATTACCGTATCAACTATCTGCGCCAGCATATTCAGGCGATGGCTGAAGCCATTGACGACGGCGTGGAACTGATGGGTTATACCCCGTGGGGATGTATTGATCTGGTGAGTATGTCTACCGGTGAGATGAGTAAACGCTACGGTCTGATTTATGTCGACCTCGACGATAAGATTTCCGGCACCGGTAACCGTTACAGGAAGAAATCGTTCCACTGGTATCAGAAAGTGATCGAGACGAACGGCGCAGATATCAGCTGATATTCCCCCGCCAGGTTTGAAAACAGTCCGGGTGATA